>JAFGVG010000292.1 GCA_016938095.1 Bacteroidales bacterium | reverse complement strand
TCGGGAAAGCTGCTGGGAAAAATGAATATTCCGCATATCGATTCCATCACGCATTCATCGTCGCATGCAGGTTATTATCCTGGTGCAGTCCCCATGACGGTGAAAATATCTTTTGCGCCGGATACCGGTCGCTTGCTGGGCGCGCAGATTGTGGGTTTCGACGGCGTGGATAAACGAATTGATATTTTTTCGAGCGCCATACAAAACGGCGCAACGGTATACGACCTGGCAGAGATTGAACACGCCTATGCACCGCCATATTCTTCAGCAAAAGACCCGGTGAACATTGCCGGTATGGTAGCCCAGAATATCCTCGAAGGCATTACCCGTGTGATTTCGTGGCGTGAAGTAGCCGATTGCGATACGGGGGATAACTACTTAATTGACGTACGGACACCCGATGAATTCCAGTTGGGTAGTATCGAAGGGGCGGTGAATATTCCGCTTGACGAGCTCAGGCAGCATTTGGGGGAAATTCCCCGCGACAAAAAGCTGATTGTTTTTTGTGGTGTAGGGCTCAGGGCACATGTGGCCTGCCGGATTCTGACGCAGAGTGGTTTTGCCGAGGTCTTTAATTTATCGGGGGGCTTAAAAACCTTTGAAACGGCCAGTCAGAAGCAAAGCAATGAAGACATTTTTGCCAATGATTACATTGGTCACGACGATCATATATACCAGGGAGCAAAAGAAAGGGCAGCCTTCAAGCCGGTTGATGTGAAGAAGTTGCAGGAGCTGGATGCCTGCGGATTGCAATGTCCCGGACCGATTTTAAAGCTCAAGCAGGCCATGGACAAGCTTGATGCAGGGGAGGCTGTGAAAGTGAGGGCTACCGATGCCGGTTTCTATAAAGATGTGAAAGCCTGGGCCAATGTCACCGGTAATGAATTAGTGGAGCTAACGCAGGAGGGTGCCCAAATAACGGCCATTGTGCGCAAGGGTGAATCTGTTGCCAAAACAGTGTCACGTCAAGGCGGCAATGCTGCCACGCTGATCTGTTTCAGCGATGACCTCGACAAAGCACTGGCCACCTTTGTCATTGCTAACGGTGCGGTTGCCTCGGGCAAAAAAGTGACCATTTTCTTTACCTTCTGGGGCTTGAACGTAATAAAGCGACAGCAGAAACCGGCAGTTCAAAAAGACCTGTTTGGAAAAATGTTCGGCATGATGATGCCAAAATCGAGCAAAAAGCTGGGCCTGTCGAAAATGAACATGGCCGGCATGGGCAGCAAAATGATGCGTATGGTTATGAAAGATAAAAATGTTGATACACTCGAGAACATGATCCAGGCTGCGCTGCAAAACGGAGTGGAGATGGTAGCCTGCCAGATGTCGATGGATGTGATGGGCGTGAAAGCCGAAGAACTTATCGATGGTGTTCAGATAGGCGGTGTGGCCACTTATCTTGAGCGTACCGAGGGTGCAGGGCTGAACCTGTTTGTCTAATCGTTGTATTTCAGTCTTTCACCCCTTCCTTCACCGCCGCCCGATTTACGGCGTTTTCCCAGTCCTTTGCCCAGTTCTGTTTTTTTGGCTGCATCGGACTGGTCTTTGCAATCGCCCAGTCCTCTTCCTGTTTTAGGCCCTTTGCCTTCGGGGCCGGTTCCGTTTAAATGTGGCATGGTATTAAATATTGATTGGTTTATGGTGTTGTTTAATGGTAAAGGTAATTGTTTCCCAAATACGGGTTAATTCACCGGCTATATATCCGGCAGGATCGAATTCGTTAATGGTTTTTGCCTCCAGCAGGGCAAGCACCATAGTTTCACTATAGGGTATTTTACCGATGACCTGAATATTCATGGCGTCAAGTCTTTGTTCTATGAGCTGCGTCATTTCCTCATTCAGGTCGTACTTGTTGATAACAACAAATACAGGGGTTTTAAATCCCCCGATCATTTCTATAAGACGTTCCAGGTCGTGCCAACCCGACATGGTTGGCTCGGTTACCGCCAGTACCAGGTCCGATCCGGTAACAGAGGAAATCACCGGGCACCCGATTCCGGGAGGCCCGTCGGTTACAATAATTTCGGCCTGATGTTGCCTGGTTAGTTCCCGGGCATATTGTCTGATTTTGGAAACCAGTTTACCGGAGTTTTCTTCGGCAACACCAAGTTTGCCATATACCATGGGGCCAAAACGGCAATTGGCAAAATATATTTTGTTATTGTTGTAGTTATGGACAGATATGGCATCAACGGGGCATACTATGGAACACAGTCCGCATCCTTCACAGGCATATTCGTCAATAACCGGGATGCCGTTTTTGAATTCGAGGGCGCTGAAACGGCAAACGTCTCTGCATAATTCACAGCCGGTACATTTATCAGTGTTAACAATGGCCTTTGCTCCGCTTTCAAAATCTTCGGTGCGATAAATATCGGGCGACAATACCAGGTGCAGATCGGCAGCATCCACATCACAATCGGTGAAAACGGCATGTTTCGCCAGTGAGGCAAAAGCAGCCGTGATACTGGTTTTACCGGTTCCTCCTTTTCCGCTTAATATGACAATTTCAAATGCTTTACTCATAGGTTTAGCGACGTTTCATGCAATAACTTTCTGGTGATGTTTTCGAATACTTTTCTTATTTCCGGGCCAGACGCTGCAACGATTTCGCCTTTTGAATAAGCGCCGGCCAGCTCTTTCCGGAAAGGTATTTCGCCCAGCAGGGGGATATTGTTTTGCGAAATATATTCATATAAAGGTTTGTAATCGAGTCCGGCTTTGTTAATAGTGATACCGTGCTTTTTTCCAAGCTGCTTAACGGTATCAACCATCAGTATAAGGTCGTTCAGGCCAAAGGGCGTAGGTTCCGTAACCATTACAACATAATCCGATTTTGAAACCGTGGCAATTACCGGGCACGACGTCCCAGGAGGCGAATCAAACAGTATTATGCCCTGTTGCCGGGCATGGGTAATGGTTTCCCTGATTACACGCGTTTGCAGGGCGCTGCCAATATGCAACCGGCCTTCGATAAATTCATCCTTCGCGTAATAGTCAAAATGCGTTATCTGGCCAATGGAACTGGGTTTCTCAACGATGGCATTTTCGGGGCAAACATAACTGCAGGCTCCGCAACCATGGCACATATCGGCAGAAACTTCAATGAATTTTGCCGGAGGCAACATAACAATAGCATTAAATGCACAAGCTGCTTTGCACTTCCCGCAAAATGTACACAAATCTGTTTTTATTTCCGGTATCATCAGATTTACCGGATATACGGCTGTTTTGGAGGCCCTTATAAAAATGTGACAATCGGGTTCTTCCACATCACAATCCAACAGCTGTACATGGTGTTTCAGGTATCGCGAAAGAATATGGAACAAACCTGTACTAACAGTGGTTTTTCCTGTCCCTCCTTTTCCGCTTGTAATGGCAATTTTCATGTTATCTGACTTTGGTCATTGGGCTTGATCACGCTTCTGTTGACATATTTTCCTATTGTCAACAAAGAATAAAAAGAGTCTGTGTAAAAATTCTGGTCAAGTGAACACGTCATTGCGAACGTAGTGAAGCCTGCCTGGCCGGCAGGCAGGCAATCTCAATGATTGCCAGGCTCGTACCTCCATCGCAATGACGGTTGGAAGGACTTTTTACACAGCCTCATCAGGTGGTTTGCCAATGGTATGATTTCTCTGCTCCCCGGCGTGTTGAGGGTTCAGGCCGGTCTGTTTTCATCTATGATTTGTTGTACCGTTTTTCCGGACGTTATCGATTCGGTTCCGATACGAAGTTTGGTAAGTGTGTCTTTTGCTTTGGGACCGAATTCAACGGCCAGCACCTTATCAACGCCATTATTGGCCATAAATTCAGCAACCTGCAAACCTACACCGCCAGCACCGTTTCTCAACATGTTCTCCTTAAATTCTATTTGTTGGGTACCAAAATCGTAAAAACAAAAGAAAGGACAACGAGCAAAACGCTCATCAATCAGGGCTTCGGGTTTATTGGCTGAAGCCGGAAAGGCTATTTTCATGATACTGTTGGAATTGAGTTAATATTCAATAATGAAAATAAAAAATGTAATGGCCTAAATATGCGTACCTGGGTGCGTTATTTCCGGGATTTTTTAATGCTGCAGGTAATGAATCAAAAAAAAATCCACCATCACTAAATTATGGACAAAAATAATTCAAAAAATTTTAAAATGAACAAAAGTTCATATACATTTGAAGGTCTTTGATCGGTATTATGATACAACATGTTGGTTTAGCGATAAATGATACTTCTGAAATAAATGATTTCTATGTCGAAGTTATGCAATTTACCATTCATCACAGTTTTTGCATGGACGAGGAAGTTAACCGATTGATTTTCGGGTTGGATGGAAAAGTGGATGTATGCTTGATGGAAAAGGAAGGTTCGCAACTGGAGTTGTTTGTGAACCATAACCAGGAAAAAAAGCGCTATGCACACATTTGTCTCTCCGTTTCTGATGCCGGTTGTATGTTTGATAAGGCACAGGAAAAGGGATATAAGGCTGTGGCAAAGCCAAACAGGGAGGGGAGGTATACTTATTTTATTTGGGACCGGAGCGGAAATATGTTTGAAATCAAAGAAAACCGGCCATAAAAAGTATCTGTGGTTTTTCTGGCGGGAAAACTGTTTTTAAAATTACATTTGTGTAGAGCAGCTATTGGTGTATTAAATAATTTAACTGTATTATGAAACAATATGATGTAATTATTATTGGAGGGGGTCCGGCAGCCATTGTTACGGGCATTACCATTAAGAAGTATTTTAAAGAGAAATCGGTATTAATGATTAAGGAAGAGGGTGAAGGATTGGTTCCCTGCGGCATACCTTACATTTTCCATTTATTGGGGAACGATGCCGATAAAAACAAGATGGGCCCGAAGCCATTTGTCGATTTGGGTGGAGAAGTGATTGTTAACACAGCGGTAAAAGTTGACAAAGACAAGAAGACTGTTGACGTGAAAACGGGTGAGCAATTCAGCTTCGACAAGCTGGTGTTTGCAACGGGTTCGCTTCCTGTTGTACCCAGGTCTATTCCGGGGTACGACCTGAACAATGTGTATTACATCAAAAAAAGTTTTAACTATATTAAAGAGTTAACGGCCAAAGTCAGCGGATTTAAGAATATTGTTGTTGTAGGCGGAGGATTCATTGGCGCCGAAGTAGCCGAGCAATTTGCCCTGGCCAGTTTTAATGTTACCCTGATTGAGAGTGAACCTGTCTGCTTTTCAAAGGCTTTTTCGCCTGAATTGAGTCAGATAGCAACTGACTTCTTAGCCAAGACGAAAGTTAAAGTGTTGACCTCTTCCATGGTTAAAGAAATTGTTGGCGAAAATAATAAGGTGAAACAGGTATGGCTGGCCGATGGCAGTAAAATAGATGCCGATGCGGTGATTTTGTCAATTGGTTACCGCGCAAACACAGAACTTGCCAAAGAAAGCGGTATTGAATTGAATCGTTTTGGCGATATCCATGTAGATCACTATGGGCGGACCACCATTAAAGATATAAGCGCCGTTGGTGATTGTGCGCAAACTTTCGGGTTTCTTACCGGGCGCAGTGATATGATTAAACTGGCATCTACGGCAACTGCCGAAGCGCGGGTGCTGGGGCACAATATCTTTGGTATCCGCATTAAAAAATGCACTGCAGGCACGCTGGGTGTTTTTTCAACAGAAATTAACGGACTGGCTATGGCAGCTGCAGGTGCCAACGAACGGAGTGCATGTGATGCTTCGCTGGAGATTATTTCTGCCAAGTTTTCTTCACCCGATAGGCACCCGGGTTCTTTGCCCGGTGTTTCGGATTTAACAGTAAAACTGTATGCCTCGCCGGTTGATGGCAGCATTTTAGGCGGAGAAGCCTGGGGTGGAAAATCTGTTGGTGAAATCATCAACATTATCAGCCTGGCCATTCAAAAATCCATATCTGTTTTTGAACTGGTTTCTTTCCAGGTGGGAACGCATCCGCTGCTTACCTCATCGCCTGTTGTTAATCCCATTATCAGGGCTTCTGAGGAAATTGTATATAAAATGCTTGAGCGCATTAAACCGGAATAATACGCTTGGTTTTTATAGCTGGAATGGTTTTATTTGTACTTGTCATATTAAATTTTCTGACGTCAGATAATTGATTTTGCATAAGAATACTGTTGGGGGTGCTTGTTAAAAACGGGCTGAGAACATACCCCTGAGCCCTAGATGTATAATTACTGCGGAGGGAAATGGTATTGTAAGTTTTAAAAATGAATTGAAAAACCGTTTCGCTTGCCGCGAAGCGGTTTTTTTACAACGGATTTATGTCCTACTGCAAATGGTATCAGGTTTGCCCTATGAAACGTTTTTATGAACAGGGAAGGCTTGACAAAAAATGGATTGAACAGTATTGCAAGGGCAACTGGGGAAATTGTAAACGTTACCAGATGGAAGAAAAAGGTCAATATCACCCCGACGAAATGTTACCCGATGGCAGTATG
>JAFGVG010000291.1 GCA_016938095.1 Bacteroidales bacterium | reverse complement strand
GCTTCGATACCATCCATATCCGGCATTTTTATATCCATCAGAATGAGATCTACCTGATGGTTGGGGTTACTCCTGAAATAGTCCACTATTTCGGCGCCGGTGCTGAAACAGATTAAGCCGGCCTTTAAAGGTTTTAACATGCGTTTCAGCAGCACCAGGTTGCTGACCTCGTCTTCGGCAATGGCAATGGTACGTCCGGTCAGTGCCCCGGTTATATCCAATGCCTCAGGCGAAGAGGTGCGTGAAAGGTCTTTTTTCTTTACCAGGTAATCCTGAAAGGCAATGTAAAATGTGGTACCAACACCGGGTTCCGAATCGAGCCAGATGCGACCGCCAAGCGTTTCGGAAAGCTTTTTACAGATGGCCAGGCCAAGTCCCACCCCCGAGAAGAATTTTTCACCGTGCAGCTCACCTTTCCAGAACCGGGTGAATATGTTTTTCTGCTCTTGCCAGGCTATGCCTGTGCCGGTATCTTTCACGTAAAAGGTTATTTCGCCCGGCGAATCGAAATGATAGCCTACCTCAATGAATCCTTCGCGGGTAAACTTAATGGCATTGGAAAGCAGGTTGTTGAATATCTGCCGGAACCTTACCGGATCCGATTTAATGGTGAGGTGGTTATCATTTACAAAAGGTGCTAACCTGATGTCGACAAGCCGGTTGGCATTACTTTCGGTATAACTTTCAACCAGCTGAACCATCAGATCATTTACTGAAAAAGCTTCAACAAAAACCTTCAACTGGCCTGCTTCGATCTTCGATAAGTCGAGTATATCGTCGATAACCCTGAGTAACTGGTTACTATTTGCGGTAATGATGTTGAAGTACTCTTCCCGTTCCTCTTCGCTAAGCACCGGATCGTGCATGAGCGAAGCAAATCCGATAATGGCATTCAGGGGTGTGCGTATTTCATGCGACATGTTGGCCAGAAAAGCCGATTTCAGTTTATCGGATTCCACAGCCTGCTGCCTGGCTTCCGAAAGTGCCTCGTTGGTTCTCGAAAGGTGATTGTTGAGCTTTTCAAGTTCGGCATTCATTTCGTTAACCTGTTGATGTGCCTGTAGTAACCTGTTATTCTTTTCCTGAATTTCTTCGAGCTTTTGCGTAACCAGTGCTTCGGCTTTTTTCCGGCGTTGCACATTAAAATACAGGATAAAGATTACCAGCAGCAACAAACCAATTATACCCAACAGGGCCATAACATTTTTAAGGTATTGAATAAGCCGGCGTTCCGGTTTATTGATCACTACCGACCCGACAGGCAGGTTTGAGTCGTCAATACCAAATTGCTGCAGTACTTTGTAGTCGAAGTAAAAAGTGCCTTTTTGCTGGGTGATCTGCATGGATGGTTCGTACTCCGGATCATCAATGAATTTAAGGGCCAGGTTGGCTACTTCATGGCCGTACTTAGCGCCATTGTTGATTATGCCTCCGGCCAGTCCATTGCCAAGAAGGAATTCACTGTCGGTGATTATGGGAACCGCCGACCGACGTGCAATTTCCTTGTAGATAACTTCAGGATCCAGGGGTCTTCCGCGATTATCGGTGTAGTAATTGACCAGCGCAATGGCGTTCCCCTTTTCGAAATGCGCAACTGCCTTTAATAACGAATCGGGCGGTAAATTGTGTATATACTCGAATTTTATCCGGCTGGCGTATTCGGACTCAATTTTTTTGATGTAATTGAGGTTTAGCAGGCTGGTGGTACTGTTGTCGGTAATAAAGTAGAGTTTCTTTATTTCCGGCATAAGTTTGATAATAAGGTTGATTTCGGTTCTTAAATCAACGGCTTCAAGAATTCCGTAAAAGTCCGTACGTGAAAAATCATAGGCCTCGGGATTGTTGATGCCGCAAAAAATTCTGGGTATGTCTGGCACTAGGCTGTCTCCGTATTGCAGCAAGAAATCCAGCGCATCGTTGTCACTGGTTATGACCAGGTCAAAACGGATGTCCCGATATTTCTCCTGGTACAAGTGGTAAAAACGTTCGAATTGTTTCTGCCCGAACCTTTTGGCATCGAGAAATTCAATGTATAACTGCACATCCTCACGACCGGCAAAAGCTCCGGTTACACCCTTAACAAGGCTGTCGGTCCATGAGTATCCGAGGGCATAAGAATTTATATACAAAACATTGTTTTGCTGCTGGTTTGGATCCTGGGACCTCGCCGGTTCAGGAACAAGGCTGACCAGCAAATAAACCGATATTACCTGCAATACACCACGCCACATATGCCCACTCTTGAATTGGTAATCAATCGCACGTTTAAGATAATAAAAATCCGGCAAAAGAGAAATGATTTTGTTTAATAATTATTTGTACCTGAAAAAACCTGTGATGTGACTTTTCTCCCGCTTCGCAGCTGCTATGCACCAGTCGGATTTCGCTCGAAGAATCATACTTTTAACGGTGAGTCAAACATAATTTCAGTCAAATTCTGAAATTGTTGGGAATATTTTCTATTTTTGATCCACATTCCGTTAACGCACACGGAAGTTTTTTCCGCTTCATCCGTCCCTTGAAATTATTGAAACAGTTAACTTTATAATAATTTAACCACATTGTCATGAAAACAGAATTGAGATATGCACACCACCCGCAGGATGCCAAAGCTTATGACACCGCACGTATCCGCAAGGAATTTCTGATTGAAACCCTGTTTGAGTCAGGCGAAATTGTACTGGTATATACTATGCACGACAGGTTTATCGTTGGCGGTGCTATGCCGGGTGCTGTTCCCCTGAAACTCGAGTCGTTTGACGCACTGAAATCACAAAACTTTCTCGATCGCCGCGAGATGGGCATTATTAATGTTGGTGGTGAAGCCATTGTAAAAGCCGGCGGTGAACAATACCGCCTTCAGTACAAGGAAGCGCTTTACCTTGGCAAAGGCGTGAAGGACATTTCTTTTGCCTCAGCCGACGCTAAAACGCCTGCTAAACTGTACATCAATTCGGCCCCGGCACACCATACCTATCCTTCGAAACTGGTTACGCTTAAGGATGCCATTGTTGCCGAAATGGGCAGCCCCGAAGCTTCAAACAGGCGTACCATTAACAAATTGCTGGTTTCCGGTGTTATTGAAACCTGCGGATTGCAGCTGGGTATGACCACCCTGCATCCGGGTAGCGTCTGGAATACCATGCCGCCACATACCCACAGTCGACGTATGGAAGCTTATTTCTATTTCGAAGTGCCCCAAGGACAGGCCATATGCCACTTTATGGGTGAACCCGACGAAACCCGGCATATCTGGATGAAAAACGACCAGGCCGTTATCTCTCCCGCGTGGAGCATTCATAGCGCTGCAGGGACTTGCGGCTATACATTTATATGGGGCATGACAGGCGAAAATCTCGACTATGGCGATATGGACATTCGTCAACCCGATGAACTCAGATAAACCTAAAAACAATGAAAGAATTATTCGACTTAACCGGAAAAACAGCCCTGGTTACCGGAGGGACGCATGGCATTGGACTGGCCATTGCCTTAATTTTAGCAAAGGCAGGTGCCAACGTTTGTGTAAACGACCGTGATAAGGATAAACTCGAAGGCTGCCGCAAGGCATTTGCAGCTGAGAAACTCGAGGTTTACACCCTGATATTTGACGTTACCGATGAAAAGGACGTGGATAAAGGTATTTCGGAAATCGAACAGCACATTGGCAAAGTGGATATACTGGTTAACAATGCCGGAATTATTAAAAGAATTCCCATCCTGGATATGCCTGTGGCCGATTACAAGCAGGTGCTCGATGTTGACCTGGTAGCGCCTCTTATTGTCTCGAAACGTGTGGCACCGCATATGATCAGCCAACGCAGTGGCAAAATAATCAACATGTGCTCCATGATGAGCGTATATGGCCGTAATACCGTATCGGCTTATGCATCTGCTAAAGGGGGACTAAAACTGCTTACGGCCAACATGACCTGTGAGTGGGCCAAGTACAACATCCAGATTAACGGCATTGGGCCGGGATACATTGCCACGGCGCAAACCGCACCCATCCGCGAAAACGGTCACCCGTTCAACGACCTGGTAATGACCCGTACACCGGCAGGACGCTGGGGCCAGCCCGAAGATGTTGCCAATGCTGCATTGTTCCTGGCCTCTAAAGCCAGCGATTTTGTCAATGGTCACGTACTTTATGTCGACGGCGGCATTTTGGCTAATTTTGGCTATGTAAAAGGAGAAAACGATTTGTAGATCAAAGAGTTACCGCCGGTACGGAACGGTTACGACCTTTTTTGCCTGCTAAAGTCATTTTCGGGATACAAATAAACCTAACAACTATGAAACTGAAAATTACCCTCTCTGTCATTGTTTTGTCCATGACACTGCTGTTTTCGGGATGCTCAAAGAGCGATTCTTTTAAAATCACTAATCCGGGCAGTACCGATCTTACCGATGTGCTG
>JAFGVG010000038.1 GCA_016938095.1 Bacteroidales bacterium | reverse complement strand
TTATACCGGTATGTCGATATGGAGCGCAATCGAAACTATGCCTCCTATTACGTTTATAATGGCGATGCGTTTTGCTACGCCATTGACGAATCGCACGATGCTGAAATGACTGAAAAACTGCTTGGCTATTTTGGGCTGCGGGCTGTTTTAAAACAATGATACGTTGGATTGTGTGTTGTAGAGACGCAAAATCTTGCGTCTCTACACGCGATCCATTGTTCTGTGTGGGTTGTCGATTAAACGCAAAATTTTGCGTCTCTACGGATGTTGTTTTTTATGGAATTTCTTGCGGAGCCTGAAAAGGATAAATACCATCAGCAATATCACCAGGGTTGCAACAAAAACGGGGATCAGCAACGACAACAGCGAAGTGCCAATGGCGGCCGTGTGTTCGCCGGTGGCCACGGCATGATTGGCGGTACCGGCAGTTAACTTGGTCGAGGCCAGCCGGGTGATCACACTGCCGGCTTGTATGGTAGCCGCCGTGCCACCACCGAATATGAACCCGCCGATCCATTTCAGCAACTCATTATCCACCGGCAGCACCGATGTCAGCATAAGCGTCCCGGCCACTACTGACAGGGGCGTGGTAATGCTGTCGAGCAGATTATCCACTACCGGAATGTAATAGGCCAGTATTTCAACTACGGTGGATGTGCCAAAACAAATCATGGCCGGCCAGCTGGCAAGCCATTGAAAACTGTCGGTTACAGGAAGAAATCCGACGTGCGCTGCAATGCTGGCAACAAACAGGGGTACAAACACCCTGAATCCGGCACTGGCACTTAACCCAATTCCAAGAGCTACTGCAGCTATTACTTCCTTATCCATTGATGACCATCATTTGTTGTATAAATGTAGGAATATTTCACCAGTTGCCGAAGGGTTGCGTCAAAATACCATGCATCTGGCACTACTGCTACTGCCGCTGCTACTGCCGCTGCCACTGCCCACTCTAAAACCCATAGTCGTCAAGCTAGGGATGCATATTGTAGATATTCTTTCATTTGCACATGGAGACATCAATATTATAGCGGTTAACGCTGAACATAGCGATATCCCCCCTCCAGAGGGGGATAGCGCATTTGCTAAACTCAGCTCATTTAAATGAAGTGACTGCCTTGTTCTATAGAATAATTTCTTAGCTTGACGGCTATACCCTAAAACCTGATTCGCCACAGCATCACGGGAACAATGCCCATTTGTGAGGCTTCTTCAATTTCACCGGTGTCGGGGTTATAAATGTCGAAGAACCGGTTTTTGTGGTTGGTGAGATTGGTGATGTCGAGCCCCCATTCCTGACTGTACTTACTGCGGTTCATGCGAAAAGCAATGCGCAGGTCAACACGGTAATAATCGTCGTGCGCCTTTTCAAATGCATGGTCGAAGTCGTACTCTGTGGACCCCTCTTCGAGCGAGGCCTGCAGGTCGATGGGAATGCTCCGCATACCACCTGCCCAGGTAAATTTGAGGTCAACAGCCAGCGAGTTGTTTTTCTTCAGTTCGAACTCGTAACCGCCCAGTGCATTGAACACGTAATTGCCATTGTAGGCCGTGTTACGCCATTTGCCATCACTGGCCTTGTATTTCGAATCGAAAACCGACAGCGTGGCCAGGTAGTAATAACTGCCTGTGAGAAACCGCTCGAAGGTTATTTCAATACCCATATTGCGGCCGGTGCCTTTGTTAACAAGGCTGTCGAGGTTCATGCCATAGTATCCGCCGTCGGCGTTGATGGTTGAAATGGACGAAGGATATTGCTTCACCGGCAGGTCGTACAGCGCCTGGTAGTAAGCTTCGGTTTTCAATCGCAGGTTTTCGTTGAGCAACAGGTTATAGCCCAGTACTATATGATGACTTTTTGAAAAGCCGAGGTTTTTATTTGGCTTGCTGTATAGCTGATTGAGGGTATCCAAAAGCACTTCCCTGAAATACACGTTCCGGGCTTGCATCTGGCTGTGCAAACCATACCCGAGGCTAATGGCATGGGCATCGTTCAGCTGCCATTGCAGTGACAGGCGCGGTTCAACGGCCAGCTCATCGTTGATGCTTATTTTCTGAAAATGCAGTCCGGTTACTGCCGACAGCCGGTTAGTAAATTTATGCTGCCACTGGCCGTATGCCTGCATCAGTACCAGGTTGTCGTCCAGGTCGAAATGATGCACATAAAAACCCTGGTCGTCGAGGTAAATGCTGTCGAGGTAGCTCATGCTGATGGCTTCGGCATTTACCCCCAGTATGATATTGTCTTTTACACTGAGCTTGCTCCTGAATTCTTCTGAAACAAATATGCGATTTTCGGTGAAGTCGTCGCCATAGGAATCTTCGAGCACATCATTTTTATAGGAATCGCTGAGGGTGCTGCTTCCGTGGTAGGTGGCCGCAACGGTGGTTTTGAATCGGGCATTTTCGCCGGTACGGATGAGGTGGGAGAGTCCCAGCGTGCCGACTTTAGAACGATAGTCAGTATAATTCCGCCGGTTGTAATCATTTTCATCGTCGAAGGTGATGTTGTTTTTACCACCGAGGCCAAAGAGGGTTAGCCGGCCGAATGAATTGCCGGGCAGGTCGATTTTAAGCGCCAGGTCCTGGTAATAGGGTATGGCGCCTACGCCAATGTCGATGCCCAGGGCGTCCATGACCCCCATGGTGGAGTATCGGTAATTGACCAGGTAAGAGGCATCTGATTTCTTCGAGAACGGTCCTTCGGCACCCAGTTCAAACCCGTTAAAGCCTACCTGGCCCAGAAATTCGTGTTTTTCGTTATTGCCGGTACGGAGGCCCAGGTCGAACACACCCGATGTGGCGTTACCGTACTGTGCCGGGAAGGCACCGCTGAAAAAGTCGGAATTGTTCAGGACGTTATTGTTTAGCATGCTGATGGGGCCACTGGTGGATCCCATATCGCCAAAGTGATTGGGGTTGGGAACCGGCACGCCTTCGAGTTTCCACAACAAGCCCGATGGGGAATTTCCGCGGATGATGATGGCATTCACCTGGTCGGACCCCACCATTACGCCGGCAAAGTTTTGCGTCATACGGGCCGGATCGCCCCAGCTGCCGGCATATCTTTCGGTTTGTTCAACGGTAAACGAACGGGCGCTGACCACGGCCATGTCATTCAGTGGTTTGTCCTTGCGACTGTTGGCTTTGATGATCACCTCGCCGGCATCGGTTACGTTTTCTTCGAGGGCTATTTTCAGAACCAGTTCCTTACCGGAAATCAGCTCGAGTGCCGGCAGTGTAACGGTTTTATAGCCTATAAAACTGATTTGCAGGGTGTGGCGGCCAACGGGAACTTTTTCGAGCCGGAATTCACCTTTTTCGTTACTGGTGGTGCCGGTGAGGGGCTTTGAGTTCACAATCACCACCGAGGCGCCAATGACAGGTGTTTCGGTGTGCAATTCCACAACAGTGCCGCGTATGGTTTGGGTGATTTGCTGTGCCCGGAGAAAGGGCAGCGATAAAATACAAAAGGCAGTGGTCAGTAAAAAGGTTTTCATATGATGAGGGTTTACCACAAGGACAACTTTTGAGGAAGAAGGTTGCATGGGGATGGGTGCTGGGTGCTAGGTGCTGGGTTTGAAATAAAAGATACATGGTAAAATGGTTGGTGTTAAATTGCCAGCGCCGGAAAACAATTGCAAAATGTTTGTAGTTTTACTCACGGGTACTTATCAAAACGGAAATCAGTTATGAAAATTATGGTTCGACTTATTGTTATGGCCATAATGCTGGCCAATGGTCTTGCATTTAGAGCCGCAGCCCAGCATATTGAGGTTATTGCCGGCGAACGGGATATTCTCAGCAGTATTACCACACGACATAAAATCATTGGCCACGATCAGGAACATTTTTATGTTATCAAATATGTGGGTTCGCGTTACTTCATCGAAAAAACGGATAAAAACCTGAACAAGGAACTGGAAGTGCCGGTAAAACTTTACAAGGGTTTGAAAACCTATGAGTTTGAGCACATGGTTCATTTTCACAACGAGTTGCTGTTGTTTGTATCTTACAGGGCATTTAGCCACATCACGCTTTATTATCAGAAACTCGATAAAGCAACCCTTCAGCCGCTGGACGAGTTTACCGAACTCACCATGGTTGATTTTGTGAAGGGCAACTGGGCCGACTTCCACTTTGCCCTTTCGCGGCAGGAAACAAAACTGCTGATCGCCTGCCGTACCAAGCTGGCATGGTCAGGTGCCCAGTTCAACGAATACTATGTTTATGGCGAGGGTTTCAACCTTGATTGGAAACGCAAAGATTCCTTTAAATTCCAGGGACAGGGTCCGCGCGATAACAAATATGTGGTTGACGATGCCGGTAATGTTACTATTTTGAGCCTGATAAAAAGGGAGTCGATATTCTCGTTGTGGAGCGATGTGAAAAACATGTATGCGCTATACCGTTACACGCAGCAGGGCGAGATGTTCAGGGAGTACCCGGTTGCCTTGCCCGAGCTGTTCATCAGGGGTATTAAGATCACTGGCACCGAAAAGGGCGAACTCATCTGTGCAGGGCATTATTCCGAAGTGCTGAAAGCCGGCATTCGCGGCACTTTCTTTTTCACCCTTAACGACGCTAATGGCGAAACACCACGTGTAATACTGAGCAAATTCGAGGATGCTTTTCTGGATGAACTTGCTGCATTGAAAGATCCGGTAATGAAAGAGGAGGAATTGATGTCGTACGTGGTTTCGGAGCTGGTTTACCGTCCCAACGGGCGCATTATCATGGTGGCCGAACAGGTATTCAACCAAACCTATAACACCTACAACAATCTTATTGTAACCTGCTTTGAACCTAATGGCCAGGTTTACTGGTCGCGGGTCATCCCCAAAAAGCAAAATTTTGCTTATCCCGTTCAGATGAGCCAGGAAATAGAACTGCCCGAATACCGAAGTTTTGTTAAGGAAACAGGATTCATGTATCCCGGTCTGAGTAGCCTTAGTTCATTTGCCATGATGGCTCCTGTTTACCAAAACCGTATCATTGTGTTATTTAACGATGATATCCGGAATCCAGGTTCGGATAAGCAAAGGGCTTTCGGACAGCCCAGAAAATCGTATCTGAAGGCCGTAGAAATTGACGAGTATGGAAACCTTACCACGCATCAGCTGGTCAGCTGGAAGAAGAAAGCTCTTTTCCCCGAACCCATCAGGTATTACGACACACTTGGTGAAACCATTGTCATCCCGGCATTCCGGAACCGGTTGTTGAATTTTTACAAAATCACTGCCGGGGTTAGTCCCTGATGAAGTCGGCCAGCAGCTTCATTTTATAAAACAGGTTTGAAAACTGCAGGGCAATATTGGCCTTATCGACACTGTTTAACGAGCCATGATATTGCTGCTGGTTTTGCAGGTCTTCGATTTTCTCGTCGATGTTTTTAAAAACCCAGCCGCAGTCCTTACCCTTGTAACGGTTATTGCGTTCATCGCGGATATCGGTTTCGGTAAGGTGACCACTTTTTACGGTATTAAATGAAAACCGGTCCTTCCGGGCCTGCTTGATGGTATCGTTTTTCAGCAGGCCGAGCAACCTGTCGTAGTCGATTTTTTCCGATTTCTGTGCGGTTTCAAAAGCTTTGATGTTAATGCGCAGTTCGCGGAGCAGCAGGTCCTTTGTTGCTTTATCCGATTTGATTTTTTTACCCAGTCCCGTGATGAGTTCGGCAATGTCTTTTATTCCTGATAACCAGTCTAAGGCCATGACGGTTGTTTTACCCTGCTAATATAGTTGTAATTTGCATTTTACAATACTGTATTTCTGAACAGGTTTTACAAAGAATGCTTATATTGGGCTTTTATTCTGTATGCAAAAACTACTATCCATACCCGAAAACCTGGTACATTCGTTTCACAAGGTCACCGGCCGTCAGCCCGGGGAATGGTTTGCCATAAGCGATCCGTCCGGCACAAAGGTGGGCTCCGGAGGCGGATCGGCCTGGTTGTTGGCGCAGCATATGCAGCAAAGTGGTGCAACCCTGTCCTTTGGCGATTATCTCCAGTCCGGCAAGCGGATTATTATTCATGCCGGCGGACAAAGCCGCCGTCTGCCGGCTTACGCGCCATCGGGCAAGTTACTGGCTCCGGTTCCGGTATTCCGTTGGAGCAGGGGGCAACGCCTCGATCAGACCCTCCTTGATTTGCAGTTGCCCTTACTTGAGCAAATAATGGAGGCAACCGGTCCGCGGCAGCATGTAATGATTGCGGCAGGGGATGTATTGATTCAGTCGCCCGAAGTGCCTTTTTCGATACCCGAAGCCGATGTGGTTTGTTTTGGCATATGGGTTGAACCGCACCTGGCTTCGCACCATGGTGTGTTTTTCACGCCCCGCAACAATCCGCATCAGCTCGATTTTATGCTGCAAAAACCCGACCACGAAACCATTGAAAAGCTGGCATCGTCGCATTTATACATGATGGATGTGGGCATATGGGTGTTGAGCGACAAGGCTGTAGAACTGCTGATGAAAAAGTGCGGATGGACAGGCAGTGATTTTTCGAAACAAATTCCGGCGTACTACGATTTATACAGTGCTTTTGGCCCCTGTCTGGGTGAAAGGCCTGTTGAAAAAGATACGGAAATAGGCGGACTTTCGGCAGCTGTTGTACCCATGAACAAGGGTGCTTTCTACCATTATGGCACATCGGCCGAACTGATCACTTCCACCGAGAAAATACAGAACAAAATACAGGATCAGCGTAACATCTGGCATTACCGGGTTAAACCGCATCCCTCGCTTTTTGCGTTGAATGCTGTTACCGATATTCGATGGAACCAGCAGCACCAGCATATATGGATTGAAAACAGCAATATTCCAACTTCATGGACCTTGCACAGCCGGCATGTACTTACCGGAATCCCCGAAAACAATTGGGCGCTGGAACTTTCCGAAGGCTTATGTCTCGATATAATACCGGTGGGGGAATCGGCATTTTGTCTCAGACCATATGGTATGGACGACCGGTTTACGGGCAGACTCACAGCGGAAGATACTTGCTGGATGGGGATGCCGGTGATGAAATGGTTTAGAAGGCGAAAGATTTCTTTGTCCGACGCAGGTTTCAGTGGCAAAACCGACATACAGGAAGCTCAGTTGTTCCCGGTATTGCCCAATCTTGACGTAGCTGAAGAACTATTGCGCTGGATGATTGCCGAAGACGAAGGCCCCGGAAAGTCGGTCATCTGGCTTTCGCTTCCCAGGCTTTCGGCGGCAGAAATAAGCGAACGGGCGAATCTTATGAGGCTGTTCGCACAACGTGAGGCATTCAGGCATACCAGTCTGGCCAAACTCACCCGAAATTACAAGCGCAGCGTATTTTACCAGGTCGATCTGAAAAGAGCTGCCATGGACTTTGCCCATGCCGGTTTGCCTCTTCCGGAACAGTTGG
>JAFGVG010000290.1 GCA_016938095.1 Bacteroidales bacterium | reverse complement strand
TTTATTTTTCCATTCGGAAAATAATAATAAGAAACACCCTCCTTCAGATCATTAACATAAAGCTCTTTGGAAATAACCGTCCCTATTCTCATGGGATCATCAGTAGCACCCGTATTGAATTCATAGGCATAACCATTTTTCTTTCCCATGATATAGCTAATTTTCTGCAAGGTGTCACCTTTTTCGTTGAAGAAAACCCAGGTGCTGTCGAGTAAATGATTTCGCCTGTTTCCTTTTGATTTTACCATTCCAGTAGGAAAATAAGTAATCCAGAATCCCTCAGGCTTGCCGTTTTTCATTATCCCTTCACTTGATGGTTTACCGTTAGGATAATAAAAACGATTAAATCCATTGTTGTTTTGAATTTCCTGTGCATTAACACTGTAACTTAGTGTTACAATGACCACAATCGCAACAAGATCAATTTTTTTCATGATTACAATCCCATTTTTTCCGATAGATCAAGCATTCTTCTGATCGAAAGTACTGCCTTTTCTTTCAAATCATCCTTTACGATGACCTCAGGCATTTCATATTTCATGCAATTGTACAATTTTTCAATGGTATTCAACTTCATAAAACGGCAATCGTTGCAACCACAGCTTGAATCCTTTGGAGGAGCTGCCAGAAAAGTTTTTTCCGGCCTCTCTTTTTGCATCTGATGAATAATACCAGATTCAGTAGCCACAATATAAGTTTTAGCATCATCTTTCATTGTATAATGCAACAAAGATGAAGTGGAACCAATATGATCAGCAAGTAACAATACAGGTTTAACACATTCGGGATGTGCAATAATTTTCGCATCAGGATAACGCTTCTTTAACTCCAGCATTCTTTCTACTGAAAATTCTTCATGTACATGACAGGCTCCATCCCAAATTACCATATCCCTCCCGGTTATACTTTTTATATAATTGCCAAGATTTCGGTCGGGTGCGAAAATGATTTTTTCCTTTTTATCAAAACTCTCGACTATTTTTACGGCATTTGATGAAGTACATATAATGTAGGACAATGCTTTTATTTCCGCTGTAGTGTTAATATAACTGATCACTTTATGATCCGGATACTTTTCAAGAAAAGTGGCGAAATCTTCAGCTTTACATGAATCTGCCAATGAACAACCGGCATTAAGGTCAGGCAAAAGTACTTTCCGCTCAGGACAAAGCAATTTTGCCGTTTCAGCCATAAAATGTACACCGCAAAATACAATCATATCGGCCTTTGTTTTGGCTGCCTGTTGCGACAGGTATAAGCTGTCTCCAACAAAATCAGCCATATCCTGAATCATTCCCTCCTGGTAATAATGCGCAAGAATTACGGCATTCTTTTCTTTCCGCATGCGGTTTATTTCCGCCACAGGATCAATATCGTCCGGAATATCTTTGTCGATGTAACCTTTTATTAACAATTTATTATTGTACATAAATATATTTACTTAAAATTTGAAAAAACCATGATGATGTTAATAGGCTGTTCATTCTGTTTAAAAAAATCAAACGTTTCTATTGATTTTTAAAAATAAACAGGTTTATGAACAGTAAATAACAAGATATCAAATATCTTTCCGTTTGAATTTGTGTTATTTACAAAAATATTGAACAATGGTTAATAACCTTTTCTGTACAAAAATAAACAGAAATTTATAGACCTCCACATGTTGGGTAAATGTTGAAAATAAGCTTAAAAAACACCGGTTAATGAACAAATCATGGTTAAAGGTATACAATTTAGCCGTCAAAGCAGTTTTTGATAAAAAATACAGACAGGTTATCATCCGGTTTTCAACAGTTTTTTAACGGCATACCTCTCCTGAATATTCTTTATCTGGTAATCATATTGAACATACACAAAATCGCTATATTTGTGCATAATATATTTAAAATCAGCTGATGAAAATTGTTGTTGCAAGTGACCACGCAGGATATGAAATGAAGGCCAGGTTGGTAGGATATCTAAAAGAGCGTTCATTTGAATTAACGGATCTGGGTTCTAACAGTGCTGAATCTGTAGATTATCCTGATTATGGTCATAAAATAGCAGAATACATTTCACAGGGCAAGGCCGAAATAGGTATTTCGCTTTGCGGGAGTGGCAATGGCATTAACATGACTGCCAACAAACATCCAGAAATACGTTCGGCGTTGTGTTGGAATCCTGAGATTGCAGCATTGGCGCGCCAGCATAACAATGCAAATATTTGTGCCTTACCGGCCCGGTTTATTTCTTTTGAAGAAGCAAAAACAATTGTTGACGCGTTTTTGCAGGCTAAATTCGAAGGTGGAAGGCATCAGCGCAGAATTGATAAAATACCCCTACACTGATTTATGTTATCGCACTCAAGCAAATATGCGATACGGGCCATGATTTATCTGGCTTTGCATTCGGAAAGCAAGTCCAGAACCGGTATAAAGGAAATCGCCTCATCATTGGATATTCCGGCACCATTCCTGGCAAAGATATTGCAATTGCTTACACGGCATAAGATATTGGTTTCATCGAAAGGGCCCAACGGTGGCTTTGCATTGGGCCGTAATGCCGGGGAGATAACGTTGTATGATATCATTACCGTAATTGATGGTCAGGATATTTTTGATATGTGCCTGATCTCTATGCGAGCCTGTCATGAAGAAAACAAGCCATGCCCGGTACATCATAAATATGAGCCCATACGTAATAACCTGAAGCAGTTTTTTAAGCAACAGGATATCGGGAGTCTTGCAGCAGATATCAAATCGGGCGGTCAGTCTTTCGTTTTGTGAGCATCATCATAATATAAGCTCCCGTAAGACTTCCGGCGAAGTCGAAAAGTAAATCTATCCAGCTTCCCGATCGGTTAAGCCTTTTAATAAATAATTGAAGCAATTCAGTAATGATGCCAAGGGAAAAGCTTATAACCAGGGCCTGTTTTAACAGAATTGCATCCCTGAGATTTTTGCCCGGTAACCGCGACTGTTCCCAAAAAAGTATGGCTGTAAAAAAGGCAAACATTAGAAAATGTGCAACCACATCAACAGCCGTTATATTAACTTCAATTTTATTAAGTTCTGACGATGGAATGAGGCACAGGCCTATAATGATAAGCGCTACAAAAAGCGATTTCCAATGTTGACGTACGAATGATAAAATGTAATCAGGCATTTCCGGTAAATTTCAGGTTATAATAATTCTGTCGCCCAGTCCTTTGGCCAATTGCATTTTGAGGTTGTTCAGGACTATGTATTTTACCTGCAGGGTTTGCATGCGTTCATCGTTTTGCTGTTCCTGGGCATGCCGAAGATCCTCCTCTGTTTCCCTGATCAAACGAAGCACTTTCTCGTTTTTGAAAGCAAGTAAAGCCTCAGGAACTATTTCTTTCAGTCGCATTTCTTCCGTTTCAAAAAAGTTTTCATATCGTTTCCATATCTTGCTCAGGTCATAGGCTGAGGTGATAAGATCAATCACAGTGCGTGCAATTGTTTCCTGCGGATGGTTGATAAAGTATTGTTCTGTTATATTTTCCTGCTTCTGATAAAGTTTTTCCATTTCGGTATATATCAGGGCATAAACAGGGTGATGAAATTCAAGTTCATCATTTCTGATTTCCGAAAGCAGGTATACGGCAACTGTGGTTTGATTTTCGATGGACGGATTCAGCATTAACGACTCATTGGCATAAAGCAGTAAAAGCCTGATCACTTCTTTTTCGGCATTGTACTTTGCTGGAAGGGGCTCATACTTAACAGGTACCTGTGTTTCTGTTTCGGAAAAATACTCGCGTGCCGGTGCCTGTTTAATTTTTTGCTCATAATTGCTGCGGCGGAAACGGGCAGTTTCGGTATACAGCGTTTTTTCGTCTACATCGAGCAAACGGCTGCACTCGCGTATATAAACCGAACGGACAATACTTTCGGGAATTACAGATATGCTACGGACAATTTCGGTGATCAGGGTAGCCTTTTTCAGTGGATCTTTTTCGGCATCTTTTTTAAGCAGGTTAGTTTTAAAGGAAATAAAGTCGGTTTCATTGGCCGCGATAAAAGCAGTGAAGGCACTGACGTTGTTTTTACGTGCATAGGAATCGGGGTCTTCACCTTCGGGGAGTAATACCACTCTCACGTTTAAGCCTTCCTCTAGCAACAAATCAATTCCCCTCAAGGAAGCTTTTATGCCGGCATCATCGCCATCATATAACACAGTGATATTATGGGTGAATCGCTTGATAAGCCTGATCTGATTTTGGGTAAGGGAAGTACCTGATGAAGCCACCACATTTTCGATACCGGACTGATGCATGGATATAACATCGGTGTAACCTTCGACCAGGTAACATTTGTCATTTTTCAGAATGGCCTGGCGGGCGAAGTAAAGGCCATACAGGATATCGCTTTTGTGGTAAATTTCTGATTCGGGTGAATTGATGTACTTGGCGATTTTTTCATCCGATTTCATAATTCGGCCGCCAAATCCCAGAATTTGTCCGGTTAGTCCATGGATGGGAAACATAACCCTGCCGTGAAAGCGATCAGCTTTGTAATTATCGCGTTCAATGGTTAGGCCGGTTTTTACCAGGTAATCCGTTTTATATCCTTTTTCAAGGGCTGTGCGGGTAAAAGCGTCTTTGTCCTGTCGCGAATAGCCCAGCTGGAATTTATTTATGGTGTCTTCGCGGATGCCTCTTTCGATGAAATAGCTCAAGCCAATGGACTTACCTTCGGGGGTATGGAGGGTGTCAATGAAATACTGACAGGCAAATTGATTAACCGAAAGTAGACTTTCACGTTCGTTTTTAAGCTGAATTTCCTGTGCGGTTTCTTCCTTTTCAACAATTTCGATATTGTATTTTTTTGCCAGGTAACGAAGTGCTTCGGGGTAGGTAAGTTTTTCATTTTCCATGAGAAAAGTAACCACATTACCGCCCTTGCCTGTGGAGAAACATTTAAAGATTCCTTTTGAAGGACTGACGAAGAAAGAGGGTGTTTTTTCGTTTTTGAAAGGACTCAGGCCGCGGAAATTTTGCCCGGCTTTTTTGAGATGGACAAACTCACCGATCACTTCAACTATATCAGCTGCTGCAAAAATTCTGTCAATGGTAGCATGGTCAATCATTGGACGAAATTGTCGTGTCGGTGCAAGGTAATATTATATGCAATTTAAACCGAATACTAAGGTAAAAATCGTTATTTATTTGATTTCTTCAGCGGGGATGAGGTTATTGATTACGGCATATACAGTGAGACCAGCGATGGTTTTTATGCCCAGTTTGGCAGTGATATTTTTCCGGTGGGTTATGACTGTATGGGAACTGATAAACAATTTTTCGGCGATTTCTTTATTGGTCAGCCCCCGGGCGACCAGTGTAAGTACTTCTTTTTCGCGCTCGCTGATGCCTTCGTTTGAACGGATGACGTGTTTAATTTTCGATGTTTGCTGAACGACAGCCTCCATTTTCTGACAAATGGTTTTTTCGTTGTCGGAGGGTGTAATTTCAGCATCAAAATTAAGATCAGTATCCAGGGGAATGCCCCGGGAGCTAATCAATACGATAGCGGCATAGCGTGAATTTCCGGCAAGTGTTCTTACAACGTTTTCGGGGCAGGTCGTTAAAAAACAGTCTGAGATAAACAGCAGACTTCTGCCGTCTTTTTGAGCATAGGAAATCAATTTCTCGGGTTTGGAAATTTCTCTTACAACAACTGGGCTGCTAAGCTGATGAAGCAGATATTTCAACCCGGTGCGCATGAGTTGACAATTCTCGGCAACGACAATGTCAATGGATTCCATGGAATTCAGGGTTTGAAATGCGCTAGGATCCATTTTTCCATATAGCTTACCTTGGGGACCAAAACCTTGTTTTCGATCCGGGTATGATCGGAAATATCACTTTCGAGTCTGAAAAGTTCAACCAGTATTGAATGGCTCAGATCGGCATCGACAGGTTCCGGCAGGTATTTGATCAGGAGATTTTTAAGATCGAAGAGTTTATCTTCGATATTGTCGTGCTCCATTTTAAAATCTTCAATGGAATATCCCCTGATTTTACCGACAATGTCGTTGTTGGGCTTTTTACTGATAAAGACCTGTTCAACTGCAAAGACGTAAGGATATACTTTGTCTTCTTCGCGTTGGATATGATTGGTTAATTCGTTCCGGTATCCGTTGAAAAAAGTGTCGATCAGCTTCAGGGTTCCGGTCATGGATGGCGGGGTGTATTGCGAAAGCTGGCTGAGTAGTGCTGCAATCCGGGGTATTTTTATATGCAGGTAATGATCATGTGATTTACGAAGGTAATCAATGATAAGTTTAAGCGGAAAACCCTGAAGATTTTTTTTCGGAAAGTAGTTTTTCAGGTGAAAAGAATTGACAATCTCAAGGAAGAAGTTCTCGTCAATGGAATAATCCTTACAAATCTGTTCCACGCTTTTATCTCCAAAACCAAGATTAATACCGAAGCGTGAAATAATGGGAAGCAGGTGATAATTCAGGTGAATGATCTCTGCCATTTTCATATCGGCCTGGATTTGCATGGCTGGTTAAATGGGTGTATGTTTAAAAACGGACCAGGGAAAATACGTCGCAATGCTGAGCCAGACGTTGCCTTCCGTTGAGCATTTCGAGTTCAATAATAAAAGCAGCAAAGACTTGCTGTACAGGAAAACGTTTGATAAGTCCCAGTGCTGCCAGTGCTGTTCCGCCCGTAGCCAGCAAATCGTCGTGCAACAGCACAATATCGTCTTTATCCAGTGCATCACGGTGAATTTCGAGTGAATCCTGGCCATATTCAAGGTCATAAGTGACGCCATAGGTAGAAGATGGAAGTTTTCCTGGTTTTCTGACAGGAACAAAGCCAGCCCCTAGTTTATATGCAAGAGTGCCCCCTGTAATAAACCCCCGGGATTCAATAGCGACAACCTTGGTAATACCCTTATTGGCATACTGAGCAGCAATGAGATCTGTAATTTGTGCAAATAAAACGGGTTGACGTATGACGGTTGTAATATCTTTAAACTGGATGCCTTTCACCGGGAAATCGGGAATGTTACGGATGGCTTTGCTAATGTTTTCGGTAATTGTGGAATACATCACTGGTTTTAATTTGTTACAAAATTAGCAGAATTTTGCACAACCTTCAGTCTATAAATAGTAATTCAGACAAGCTTATACAAGGCAATCCGTGAAACACAATGTAAACCCCGTTATGCGGAAAATTGAAAAATAATGTGTATATTTAAACATTAGTTGAAGACAAACTGCATTATGAACATTGATCTGTTAAAATACGTGTCGGATCGCATTCACGAAGAAGGCGGGAAAGGCAGAGAGGCAGGTCCGGTGATTACCATTTCGAGGGAATACGGATGCCCGGCCAAGATTGTTGCTTCGAGGCTTTCGGAAGAGCTTACACGGAAATTGTTTGTGAAAGGCAAGGATGCCAAATGGCGTTATATTACCAAGGAAATTATGGCCGAATCGGCCAAGGCACTGGAAATTGATCCCGAGAAGATCAAATATGTTTTTCAGTATGAACAGAAAAGCCTTGTGGATGATATTATAACAGCGCAGTTTAACAAGTATTATAAAAGCGAGAAAAAGATTAGAAATACCATTGCCAAGGTTATCCGCAACATGGCCTGTGAAGGAAATGTGATTATTGTCGGACGCGGTGGCGTGGCAATAACGCGCGACATGCCCCGCTCATTGCATGTTAATTTGGAAGCACCCATGGAATGGCGGATTGTAAGGGTTGCCGAAAACTATAAAATTTCTGAAGAAGAGGCTAAAAAGGCCATTCTTGATATTGATAAGAAACGGAAAGAATTCAGGGAATATTTCCAGGGTAAAGATACTGACTATACCCGCTTTGATCTGAGTATCAATTGCATGACTTTTACCATTGAAGAAATAGTTCATTTGGTGCTTAAAGCGGCTGAAATCAGAAAACTGGTTTAGTAAACATCTGTAATTTATGCTATTCTGTTGCCATTACTGCATGGTTCAGAAAAGTATTGAACGGTGCCATTGCAAGAAAAGCCCGCAATATTTCATTAACATACCCAGGTTTCAAATATAAACCGTCAGGGATGTTTTTAAATACGGTAAACTGTTTGAATCGCAAAAAGTTTATGCCGGGAAAATCTTTCGGATATCCCTGTGGTGCTGTTTTCAATTGCTCTCCCCATAATTTACTGCCAAAATGCTTTTTAAATGAGGGTTCCGACAGCATTTCCATAAATTCATCGAAATGATCATAAATGCTTTTTCTTAGGGACTTCAGTACAGAAGGAGAAGGCATGTATATTCCGCCTGCCAGAAAACAATTTTTGGGTTCGATATGAAGGTAGTAACCGGCATTTCCGCTATTTCGTCCACCTTTGGCTATAAAAGCGCCGAAGTTGGTTTTATAGGGTGATTTATCGGATGAAAAACGGATGTCACGGTTAATTCTGAAAATACAATCCTTTGCAGAAATATGGCCTATTTCTTTGTCAAACAAACCAATCTCGGCGATCAGGCCGTTAATGAAATCAACAAACTCAACACGCAATACTTTATAGCGGTCACGGTTTTCGTCAAACCACTGTTTACAATTGTTTTCTTTCAGTTCCCTGAGGAATAAAAGGATGCTTTTGCTGATCATTTGATGGATACTGGTTAAGTAAAACAGATAAAGCAGAATTTTAGTAAATTTAGAACTTAAATTTCATATTGGAACAGGGTGGAAAAAATTGCCATTATCGTTGCAGGTGGGGTCGGTACCCGGATGAACGCCGTTATGCCCAAGCAATTCATGTTACTGGGCGGATATCCCGTATTGATGCATACCATAATGGCATTCAGCAGTTTTGACAAGGATATGCGCATTATAGTAGTGTTACCAGAAACACAGCTGGATAAATGGAAGGAGATTTGCCGGGAATACCATTTTAAAGAGCGGCATGAGCTGGGGTTAGGAGGAGAAACCAGGTTCCATTCTGTGAGAAATAATTTGGAACACATTCCTGATGAGTCGCTTGTAGCGATACACGACGGGGTACGTCCATTAATAGATGGTGATACCATCAGGCGATGTTTTGACCAGGCTGGAAAAACCGGCAATGCGGTTCCCTGTATAGAAATACCTGAAACCTTGAGGCGAATTACTGATGGTGCAAACGAATGGGTTGACCGTTCGGTTTACCGGCTGATACAAACACCCCAGGTTTTCAGGGGAAGTCTTATTAAGAAAGCTTATGCGCAGGAATACCAGTCGTTTTTCACCGACGATGCGGTTGTGTTGGAATCACTTGGCATTCCCATTCACCTGGTTGAAGGCAGTATCAATAACCTTAAAATTACATTCCAGCGGGACCTGAACCTGGCATCTGCCTTGCTTTCGGCGGGCAATTGGATTTAAGGCTCGTATACCGAAATACTTCCGCCGGATGTGGCATTTTTGGTAACGGATGGAGGATTGCCTTTATAAGAGATATAGCCTTTTGAACTGGCTTCGGCATCGAGTGTTTTCTCTACGTTTATTTTTGCTTTGCCTCCGCTGACCGCTTTAATTCTGACTGTATCACATTCGAAATCATAAGCCGATAAGGTTGCTGTTGATGAAACCAGCATATCCATGGCAACGGCATAGCCTTCGGCAGTAAGAATGGCCCCTTCGGCAATTTTCCCGTTAAGCTGTCCAATATCGGCATCGAGGTATAGCATACCGCCGCTTTTCAGGTCAATTTTCAGGTTTTTGGCTTTACAGAGTGATGTGGTGGTTACTTCGGCGCCGCCGTTCACCGATATGGAATTTAGCTTAACATAGTGAAGGGTAATCATTACTTTCTTTTTGGTGAAAGGTTCGCCGTAGATACTGATTTCAAGTTCACCGGCATTAACCACGGTTTTTACGGCAGAGGCGTCAATACCTTGTGCCTGAATGTCTGCGGATTCTTTGTCAGATTTTACCAGCCGGACAATGATCCGATCGCCAACGGTAAGTCCCGTAAAGGGTTCCAGATCACGGGTAACAGGTGTCTGGGCATTAACGGCACTCATGAAAAGCAACAAAATAACGTAGGGTGTAAATGTTTTTTTCATACAACAGATTGTTAGGTTAAATCCAACGGCAATTTATTATAGAAACGATAAAATATCCTGAAATGTTGTATCCCTGGAAAAACCCCCGGAATGATCATTGGAGCGTTTAAGGAATTACCAGCAGATTAAAAGGCATGGTCAGCAAAGACTGGAATACTTCTCCTGCTTCGAGCATACCGTCGTCCTCTTCATCGTAATACCAGTTGATGGTTATCAGTTTTTTCCCCTGATAATCTTTTTGTATTCCTTTTAACAAATGCAACAACCATTTCGAAGAACTGGAGTTCATGTATTGGAGCGTAAAATCGATGGCGACATGGGTTCTGCATTCGTTAATGCCTTTATAAAGCACAGCAATCAAATCCTCGAAAAAAGGAGCAGGATCTTCCAGCCTCGATTGTCCTGTGATGCCAATACGATGTTCGGCAGAAAAGATATTGACAGCAGGAGAAAACTGTGTTTCCTTAATTGCAGTAATCATATTGGAATAGATTTACCGCAAAAATACCCGTTTTAATGATGCCGTTGCCAGAGGTGGTCGGAAAGTTATCAACGGGTTTATGTCCCGGCAAGCCTATTGGACAGTCATCAACCCTGGAAAGATTTTTGGGATTAAAAGGTATATTCGATGGCCAGGGCTTTTTCGAGTGATTCACGGCTGATTTCATCTTTGATGATGTAACTGCGTGCACCGGCTTCGATCATCTGTACCACGTATTTCATTTCGGAATGAAACGAAACAGCAATGACAATAAGATTTCTGTAAAGAATAGTGGCTTGTCGGGTTGCTTCAATGCCATTCATATTTGGCATGTTGATATCCATAAAAACGAAATCACAGACTTTGTTCTTCAGTTGGTCAAGGCATTCTTTTCCATCGGTGGCCGTAGAAACCGATTCCACCCTGTCCTCAAAAAAATCCAATAACATAAATTTAAGCGCATTGACAAAGTGGGGATTATCGTCAACAATCAGTATTTTCAGTTTTTTCATCCAGCCCCGTATTTAAATCAGCCACAGATACCATTGTACTCAATTGTACAATTTATCAAATATATATGTAAGAATAACAAATATAACATCAAAAAAACGTAAAACATAATTTAAGATAAAAAGCGTAGCAAAGGTCCTAAAAATCCAGCGGGAAGTCAGTAAAACCAACTCCCCGCTTTCCTACCTAAATCCAACCAAACCCTATCTTAAATATTTTGCACCATCTATAAAAATGGATTGTTTTTGCTCAACTGTTTCACAAATATAGATTATTCAGGCCCGACATATAAGAGAAAAACTACTTAAATATACCGGGATATATACCTATTCAAAAAAGCGTATAAACCGACGCTCAATATGCGTATAAAACGTCATTCCAGGGAAAGCCATTTGTTCTTCAAAGCATGGATTATTAATCTGACGGAGTTCTTTGAACCGGTTTTTTCCAGCAGATTGGTCCGGTGTCTTTCAACGGTTCGCTGGCTTAGCTTCAGATGGGCGGCAATTTCGTGGTTCGAAAGTCCACTGGCAATTAAGGTCAGCACTTCCTTTTCACGGGCAGACAAAACCACCGGATTGCCAGTCATGCTCTCGCGGATCACGTTTAGCAAAAGCTCCTGGGAGAAATAGGATTCACCCGAAAGTACTTTCTGAATGGACAGCAGCAATTCTTCATTATCAGCATCTTTAAGGATATAGCCTTTTATGCCCATATCCAGCAAAACCTGATACAAATCCCTGTCGCCGTGCATGGTCAGGATTAGTATTTTGGTGGCAGGATTTTTTTCCAGTGCCTGTCGCGATGCTTCAATACCATTCATTACCGGCATATTGATATCCATTATGACCAGGTCGGGTGTAACGGTTTTCAGTAATTCCAAAAATTCAATTCCATTGGAGGCTTCCGCCAGCACGGCATATTTACCGGTTGCCTCGAGAATGTGTTTCAAACCACTCCGGAAAAGGCGGTGATCGTCCACCAGTATGAGTCCTGTTTTTTTCATAAGGATTTAATATTAGGGGTGGTTTTACGATCCGATAGGTTCTTCAACGTGTACCTGCAGTTCGAATGACATGCCATGGGGCGAATGGTTATAGAATTTACTGGTAGCATTAATTGACCTGCACCGGCTGACAATGTTGGACATGCCCATCCCCAGCAATTCGTAATTATTCTTCACGTTTGCCGTAAAACCAGTTCCATTGTCGGCATAGTAAAGATGGATGGACTTCAGTACATAATACAGTTTTATATTGATTTTGGTGGCGTTGGCGTGCTTAACCGTATTGTTGATCAGTTCTTTTAATATGCGGTAAAGCGAAAGTTCGAGTGAGCTGGTGAAGCGTTCGTCCTTCAGATTGGATTCCAGTTCAATGGTAATATAAGGTTTCAGTTGATTGGTAAACCATTCCATTGCGGCCATGAGACCGTAATTCGATAAAATGTGGGGACTGAGATCGTTGGATAGTTCTTTGGTGCTTTGGATAACCTCGGTAAGGATGATTTTAAGTTGTTCAATGATGAACTCGTGTTTGTTTTTATCAATGGAGGAGGACAGGGAATTAACATACATTTTGATACTGGAAAGCAGAGGACCGAGCTCATCATGAAGGTTTCGTGCAAATTTCTCCCTTTCCTTTTCTTCTGTGGAGATGATGGTGTCGAGTATCCTGTTTTCGAGCTGTTTTCGTTCGGTGATGTCGCGTATAACCGAGATCAGTGCACGTTCACCTTCGTATTCGATTAATTTACTGTTAATTTCAGCTGGAAAGGAAATGTTTGAACGGCAATTGATTTCACATTCCAACGCAGGCTGATATTCGTTCTGAAAGATTTTTACAAGTTTTTCAACAAACACCGGCAGGTACGAATCGGTGATAATGTCGGTGAGTTTCATCTGGGTTGTTTCTTCAAGCGTATAGCCTGTAGTGTTATGAAAAACCTCATTTACCTCGAGAAAGTCATATTTATTATTTAGAATTACAATGGCATCGCTACTGTTGTTAAAAATGTCCCTGAACTTGGTTTCGCTGATTTTCAATGCTTTTTCCACTCTTCTGCGTTCAGTAACGTCCCTGCCGGTGATAATGATACCCTGGATGGCAGGATGATCAAGCATATTGTTGGCGATTACCTCAAGTGATATCCAATTCCCTTCTCTGCTCCTGACCCTGAATTCGGTTGGCAGATAGTCGTTCTTTTTCTCGAATACTTCCTTCAGGTCATGCATCACCAGGGGTATATCCTCGGTATGAACCAGGTCGAGGCCGTATTTTCCAATCAGAAAACCGGGAGGGTAGCCCAGCACATTTGAACTGGAAGGCGATTCATAAACGATGTTTATTTTTTCGTCAATGATCCAGATGATATCGGTAAGGAATTGCACAATGGAGCGAAATCTTTCCTCGCTTTGCATAATGATTTCCTGCGACTTTTTGCGTTCGGAAATATCCCGCACAACGGCAACAATACGCATGTCGCCGCCAATTTCCGTATTTTTCATGGAAACCTCGGTCCATATCAGTTCACCGGTTTTTCGTCGTATCTGCCATTCAAATACAATGGGCCCCTCTTCAATGGTTTTATGTATTTGTTTGAACATGTAATCCCTGTTAAAACCCATACTGACATTGCTGTAAAGGTCAATACGTCCGTTAAGTGCTTCTTCGTAGGACAAGCCAAACAGTTTTATAGCCGCCTGGTTTACGTCAATAATCTGGGCATTGTGATAGTCGTAAATGATGATGGCTTCGCTGGTAGCGTTGAAAATTTCACGGTAATTCCGTTCACTTTCAATTAATATTTTTTCAGCTTCTTTACGTTTAATGGCGTTTACAAATATTTCCCCAATCTGGTGAAGCAGGGATATCTCATCTGAATCCAGTTTAAGGTTTTCGTCCATTGAACTGAAACCGGTGAAACCAACGACGTTTCCCTGGTATATAATTGGGACAAATGTGATAAGGCCGATTCCTTGCAAAAGGCCTTTATCTTTCAGGGTATATTCAGATTTTTCCGGTTTGCGGTAATCAACGGTAAAAACACGTTGCTGGTTCATTTTGTCAAGCCACCAGTGAATATCCGATAGCGGAGCTTTCCGGAAGTACTGTTGATTATAGTCAACACTGCCGTCTTTCCAAATGTGGGTGAGGCAATAGGCATTTTCGGAATATACAATTTCACCTAAAAAGGCAGCGTTGCCCAGGAAAAACTGACAGATTTCCTGCAATGAAAGCGCTATGTTATCATCAACCCGTTCAGGAGAAAGATTGAAAAAGCGGGTAGAAATGCTAAAAAGCAATTTTTCAAGGGTGCTCTTATAATTAAGCGATTCTTCCTTCTTTTTAAGTTCCTGTGTACGGATTGCAACAATTTCTTCCAGCCGGTTCTGATAGGCTTTGAGTTCTTCATTGGTTATTTTTAATTCCTCGTTGGCAAGGGTTAACTGCTCATTCAGCCTGCGAATATCTTCGGCATGCATGGGTACTTGGTTGCTTTTTGAAGCATTACGAGGAACACGCAGGTGTTTTTTCATGGAAATCTGCCTGTTAGAAGCAATTCAATAAATAAGGGTATTGGAAGTAGGCGTATAAAGTTACGTTTTTTATATAAGCCATAAACAAACAAAGGTCATTAACATGCGTTTGAAATATTTTGCACTTTTGCACAATGGCCGGAATATACGTACATATACCGTTTTGTAAAAAGTTATGCAGTTACTGCGATTTTTACAAATGTGTACAAACGACACGCATTCCTTCGTATATACAGGCACTGCATAAAGAATTGGATGAACGCCGTGAATATTTGCTGAACGAAGAGGTTTTGACCATTTATTTCGGTGGAGGAACGCCTTCGTTATTGACACCTTTACAAATCGGCGACCTACTGAATCATATTAATCGACTTTACCGGGTTGCCGGTGATTGTGAAATAACGCTGGAAGCAAATCCCGACGATCTTTCCGCATCGTATTTACGAGAATTGCATGAGGGTACGTCCGTTAACCGGTTAAGCATTGGTGTACAATCGTTTAACGATGATGATTTAAAACTGTTAAACCGAAGACATAATGCCGGAGATGCTGAAGCATGTATGCTCAACGCAAGGAAGGCAGGTTTCAATAATATCAGTATGGATCTGATATATGGGTTACCTGGTATGAATCCGGCATCATGGCGGCAGCAACTCGAAAAGGCTTTTGCACTGGAAATTGAGCACCTTTCAGCATATCAGCTTACCATTGAGGAGGGAACAGGTTTGTCTCGTCAGCTTAAGCAGGGCATGATAACGCTTCCTGAAGAAGAGATATGTGCCGAACAGTTTTTTATATTGCATGAAATGGCTCTGGCAAAGGGATTTAATCATTATGAAATATCCAACCTTGCGCGTGATGGTTTTATTTCGAGGCATAATTCGGGCTACTGGCAGCAGCAAAACTATCTTGGAGCAGGGCCTTCGGCACATTCCTACAATGGAAAATCCCGACAATGGAACATTGCAGATGTGCAACAGTATATCAGGGCCCTTGAAAACCATGTGGAATATGCTGTTCGTGAAGAGTTAAGTGACGTTACACGTTACAACGAGTACCTGATGGTATCGTTACGAACCTCCACCGGCGCTGATTTGCAGGTTATCAATGAAAACTTCGGAACGCTCTTTGTTGAACAATTTACGCGCGATATTCAGCGTTTTGTCGATTCGGGGCATGTTGTGAATGAAAATGGGAGGTATTATATGACGCCGGGGGGATGGTTTATTTCGGATTATGTGCTGACGCGTTTAATGATGGAAGAAAAGCAGGACAGTTTACTGAATATTCCCTAATATGGGCACAAAAAAACCTCCGGAAAACTAAAACCGGAGGTTTTTTCTTCAACAGGCTGTTGAATTATTTAAGGGTAAATGTGGCAGATCCTATTTCGTAATTTTCGGCATAAAGCACAACAGTATAATTACCGGCAATCAGGTCAGCGTTTTTATCCCAGAAAATGCACATGTCGATATCTTTTTTGTCATATTCGAGCTGACGCTTGGCTGAGAAGATAACCTGTTCGCCATTGAATTCGAAAGTTTCTCCATTCCCTGAAGGGAGAACAACTTCGTCGGGACGGATAATCCGCAGGTAGATATCCTTATTCCCGGCTTCAGCTACGGCGTTTTCCCTTACCGTGAAGCATACTTTTACTTTGGCTACCTTGTTTATTTTACTGTTTTCGCGGTTTGATTTGTTAAGCGGGGTTGCCACTATATTTTTTGCAGACAATACCTTAGCCAGCTGCACCTGGTTATTCAGCATATCCTTTTCGCGTGAAAGTTCAACGTTTTGGGTTTCAACAGTGGTCAGCTGTTCCTTAACCTGAATATTTTCAGCCGTAAGTTCGCGGTTTCGTGTATTCAATGAATCGATCTGAACAATGTAACTGCGCATCACTTTACGCAAAGTTTCCAATTCTCCCTGGTATTTTCTGATCTTTTCGGCGTCGGTGGCCCGCATTCTTAACAAGCCTTTAATTTTGTCCTGTTCATTATTAAGCAACGTGTTAACACTGTCGTTGTTGGTTTTGAGCGAATCATACTCAACAATCATATCACGTAATTGTTTTTCAAGATCGCTTTTTACATCTTCGAGAATGGCTTTTTCTTCGGTTGTCTGGCCCAGCTCTGTTGATTTGGTAAAGTATTTATAGCCCAGAAAGACAACAGCTATTGCCAGTAAAATAACAAGAACCACCAGGGCGGTTGATGGTTTTTTATCGGGTTGTCGCTGATACGTGTTGGTTGTTGTTTCCATAGTGATTGTCAGTTACAGTAAAAGTTTCACAAATATAAAACAACTGCTTTGAATAAATATTGTTAATCAACAATTTTTATTCACAGTGCTTTATACAGTTATTCCTTTCAGCGGCGACGAAGAATTGCAGCAACAAAGTCAGTGGTGTTTGTTACAATTGAATCAGAAAGGGGAACGGGTAATCCGCTGAAACAGTTTTCACAAGTATCTGCTGTAACTGGTAAAACAGGTATTTCAAAAAAAGATCCATGTTTTTTCGCAATGACGTATAACCCGTCCGGTGTTTTGACAATGGCACCGGTTGAAATCATAAAAGCAGTATCGGTTCCGGCAGACAACCGCACGCAAACTGGCATTCCCCGATACAGGGCATGGTCATTTCCGGTGGGTTCGGCGTAAGCATAAATCATACCTGATACCGGATTAACTTCATACAGGATGCTTATGAGTCGTGCTTTGTAAATGGTCATTGAATCGTAAGCATAATGGAAAGACAATTCCTGACCGTTCTGAAGATAATGCAGGTATTCTCCCGGTATTTGCATCTCAACCTGGATATGTTTTTTGTTGACCAGTTCAAACAAAGATTTTCCTTTATCAGTCCAAGCCCCCAGATTAACTGCAATACGAGTGACATAACCCGAAGTCAAGGCATAAATGGGAATATCGGTGTAAATTTTTTCGGGTCGCACACTATCTGGATTGATACCTGTTTCGCGCAACTGAAGGGAAAGGCTATTATACCTGACTTCGGCCGAGAGGTAGTCGCGTTGTGCCAACTGCATACGCTTCAATGATGTTGCATTTTCTACTGTCAGTTCCCCCTGCCGGGTATATTCTTCTTTCAGAAAAGCATATTGGTGTTTCGCTTCCAGCAACTCCTGCTGAAGCCGAATAAAATCGGTATTGGTAATGGTAGCCACAAGCTGGCCGGTGTTAACCTGCTGCCCTGGCTGAACATAAAGGCCTTTTATGTTACCGGCCGCAGGAGCCGGAATGGATATTTCACGTCCGGGAGCTACGGCAAGGGTTCCTTTACAAACAACGATATGGTTGAGCATGCAGGGTTCGGGTTGTATGTAGTGCAAGCCGGCTTTTTTTTCTTCACGGGGCGTAATTTTTATGCTCCGGAAGTTGCCGGCAGTGTCCCAATCAACTTTTTCAAGTGTTGTTTGGTGAGGATTGCAGGCGAATAACAGGCTGCAACCTATAAGCAACAAGGCATAATATGGCAGTTTACCAGGCATAATACTCAAGTTCGATGGCATGTTGGTTATATTGGTTTAGGGTTTTGAGATATCCGAGCTTAATGGCAAAGGCTTTTTCTATTTCAACAGCCCATTCGAGATATTCAATTTCCTCGGCTGCAAGCCGCGCCTGTTGAACCTGCAATAAAGCACCGGCATAGGGGAGTCCTGCCTGATAATAATACTGAAGCCTGACAAACAAACTATCCAGCACAAGCTGCTTATGGGTTGTCAACAGGTTTTTGCCGGAATTCAGGTTGACAGTTCCCTTGTCTATTTGATATATCGTCAGTGCAGAATCCGACGGAACAACCGGGCTTTGACTGCAAAGCAATAATTGCAGATTATTGCCGGCCATGTCGAGACCAATTTCTGCAGACACAAAATCGGTTTGAACGGAGGCCAGCTTATCGAGGTAATGTAACCTGGTCAACTGGTCAATATCACCTGTGGTATAGCGTAATAAGGTAATCCGTTCAATATCGTTCAGCAGATTGGTGTATTCCTCAAGGACCTTTTTGCGTGACAGATAATACAGCCACTGATGCCAAACCGATTTAATATCGCGTACAAGGACTTTTTTACCGGGAGCGGAATCAGCGAGCGGATTTTGTTGCATGGCTGTTTCCAGCACTTCTTCGAGCGTTGCTGCCCGGGCATTATAGCTTTGTCCGCTGCCCGGCAACACCTGCAGGAGCAGGATTATGAACAGCGTGGTACGCATACCGATGCAAAAGGATAATGCATATTACATGTGAAAAGGATTGTAGGAAATGCCAATGTCATAAACATCGGTATTTTCCTTTTTCTTCAGAAAACGAACTATTTTGTAAGTCAATGGCGTAAAAACAATCTCAACCGAACATTTGAAAACGTAATTCGAAATGATAACCGCCCATAACACGTCGCCGGGAAGCGTTCCATAAAAGGCTATCATGCAAAAAACAATGGTGTCAATGCCCTCACCGATTACGGTGGAAAAGATAGTGCGTGCCCAGAGCAATTTTCCCTTGGTACGGATTTTTAACAGCGAGAGGGTAATAGAATTCGAGAATTCCCCGAGGAAATAAGCAACCAGACTGGCCAGCACTATTCGGGGCACAAAGCCAAGCAGTGCTTCATAAGCATGTTGATTAGGCCAATCGTTTGCAGGGGGCATTAGTTGTACAACATACAGTACCACCGACATTAACAATGCGGAAAAGAAGCCGAGCCAGATAACCCTCCGGGAGCGTCTGAATCCGTAAACTTCAGTAAGTATGTCGCCAAAAATATAGCTTAGCGGAAACAATATGGTTCCCCCGTCAAAGGTGAATTTCCAAAGGGTAAGTATTTTTGTTGAAGCAATGTTGGATATCAGCAGGACGGCAACAAACAGCGCCACCAATACATCAAAAAAGCGGAATTCCGATTTGTTCATTTATAATTTGTCGGTATAAAGTGGGGTGAGTTCGGGTAAACTGCAATTGTCGAGAAAAGAATTGATGAACTTTGGAACACATTGTGATGCCATTGGTGTATTGGAATTGAACAACACGACAATCCCTATTTTCGATTCCGGGTCAAAGGCAATTTCTGAACGGAATCCTTCGACATATCCACCGTGATAAACGATATCGTGTCCATTGAGGTTAAAAACCCGCCATCCCAATCCATAATAGGTCTGGCCGAGATCTTTCCAGTTTCTTCTATAGGCGGCCTTCCGGGGTGTTTCAATGGCATGCTGTGCAATTTCTTCAATGGTTTTCCAGTGAAGCACTTCGGGATAGTATCCGGTAAGTGCAAGCAGCCAATTGGCCATATCCGAAGCACTGGCGTTTATGCCCGAAGCCGGTGAAACAGAGTAATATCGGCTGTTCTTTGGTTTGACCTTCCACGAAGAGCCCATGCTAAGATGAGGATTGGCCGTATTGGGATGATAAAAGAAAGTGGCATAATCGGTTGAAGCATCCTGCATACGAAGCGGTCCGAAAATTTTATCGCGGAGCAGGTTGTTGTAATCTTTACCGGTAGCTGTATACAACACGTCGCTTATGAGGCTGTAGGCAACATTCTGATAAGTATAGATTTTTCCGGGTTTGGCAATGACAGGAACATTCGAAAGGGCGTTTTTAATGTTTTCATATTCATATCCGTTATCGAGCATATCGGTATAGGTATGCTCGGGCAGACCGGTGGTTTGACTAAGAATGTGTTTAATGGTAAGCTTATTAGCAGCAGCGGTATCCCGCATGGTGAAAGTGTTCAGGTAATTTTTTACTTTATCGTTCCAGTCAACGGTTCCTTCTTCGACTATTATCCCTGTAAGTACCGATGCAAAACCCTTTGATACGGAACCCAGCCTGAAAACGGTATGCATGTCAACAGCGTCGAGCTCTCCGGCCCTTTTCACGCCATATCCTTTCAGTAAAAGAATTTCTCCCCTGTAAACCAGTGCTACGGCAGCCCCCGGACTCTTCAGACTGTCAACGGCATTTTGCAGATAATGATCATAGGCTGTAACAAGACTATCAAGTCCGGATGGTTTGGGACTACGCACAAACGCGGCACTTTGCGATTCATATGAACCTTCTGTTACAGAACCCAGGTGTAAAGTGGTTGAACTTATTGTAAGCACGAAAACGATTCCGTAGATCAGGCCTTTTTTAACCATAGCGAATGGTACTATTTTAGTTTTTTTAAACACGATGTTAGTCTATCAAAAATATACATTTGAACATATTTACGATAAGCTTGTCAAAAAAGTTATGCACAGATTGCATATTGATTCAAAAAACGCAGCAAGATATAAAATCGTATGCATTGACGCCATGAAAAAAGTGTTAAAATGCCCGGACGGCAGATTTGATTGATAATAATTTGATAACTTGCTGAAAAGATTAAACAAAAGCATATGGGGAAAAATTTACCTGTAAACAGGAGGGGATTTTTGAAATCCTCGGCAATGGGAGCTGCAGGAGCCCTTATGGGTACGCCATTGTTGGCTGGCAGATCAGCCGAAAAGGAAGAACCGGTGATTATACGGCGTCAGTTGGGGAATACCGATATTGAACTGCCCATTGTAAGTTTTGGTGTAATGCGCTCAGACAACCCTGCACTTGTGAAGGCTGCCTACAATATGGGTTTCGTGCATTTTGACACAGCCCATGTTTACCAGGAAGGCAGAAATGAAGTCATGCTTGGGGAGTTGTTTAAGGAGATTCCGCGTGAAAATATTGTGCTGGCCACAAAGGTTGGCGCTGACGGAATTGACCGGCAAACCGGAGAACCGGGCCCGGCAACCACCAAAGAAGGCATACTCACAAAATTTGAAGCCAGTATGAACCGCCTTCAGATGAAATATGTGGATATACTTTATCTTCACGGGGTATCAAGTCGAAACACGGCACTGGCCCCTCCCTTGCTGGAGGCCTTCGACGAATTGAAAAAGCAAGGGAAGGTCCGTTATGTTGGTATGTCGACACACCGCAACGAACCCGAGGTCATTCAGGCAGCCATTGACAGCAATTTTTACAATGTGGTATTGACGGCCATTAATTTCAAGCATGCGATGGCTGATCAG
>JAFGVG010000289.1 GCA_016938095.1 Bacteroidales bacterium | reverse complement strand
GAAAATGATTAAGTTTGTGTGTAAACTTTTCAGAAATTATGAAAATTCAATTTTTAGGGGCTGCGCGTGAGGTTACAGGTAGTAAACACCTGATTACACTGGATAACGGGAAAAAGATTTTACTCGATTGCGGCATGTATCAGGGAAAGGGAATGGAGACCGATTCATTGAACCGGAATCTCGGTTTCAGTCCGCGCGATATTGACTACCTCATCCTCAGTCATGCGCACATCGATCATTCAGGTCTGATCCCCTATATTGCCAAGCTCGGCTTCGAGGGAAAGATCATCACCACGCATGCAACACGCGACTTATGCTCGATTATGCTTGCCGATTGCGGGAAGATTCAGGAGCATGATACCGAATGGTTTAACAAGAAAAGGGCGCGTAAAGGTCTGCCCCCGGTTGAACCCATCTACGGTGTGGCCGACGCTGAACAGGCCATGCAATATTTCATAGGCATACCTTATAATATAGAATACCGGGTGACCAAAGGTGTAAAGGTTACTTTTACCGATACCGGTCACCTGCTTGGCAGTGCGGTGGTAAACCTCAGAATAAAGGAAGGCGAAAAAACCACTCATATTGCTTTCACCGGAGACGTCGGACGCCCGCAAAACCGTATTCTTCGATCACCACAACCCTTTCCGCAAGCCGATATCATTCTGTGTGAATCGACCTATGGTGACCGGCTTCACGAAAGCGCTGTAATTGCCGAAGACAAGCTGTTAAAGGTTATACAAAGGACCTGCGTTGAAAAAAAGGGAAAGCTTATCATCCCCTCTTTTAGTGTGGGCCGTACCCAGGAAGTGATCCTGTCACTCAACAATTTCTATAACAGCGGTAAACTACCCCGTATTGAAGTGTATGTCGACAGTCCGCTTTCGGTGAACGCCACCAATATATTCCGGCTGCATAAGGAAAGTTTCAACAGCACCGTGCAGAAAATAATGGAGACCGATCCCGATCCGTTTGGTTTCAACAACCTTCACTTCATAAAAGAGGTGGAAGATTCCAAAAGGCTCAACGATATTCAGGAACCCTGCATTATCATATCCTCATCGGGTATGATGGAAGCCGGGCGTGTAAAACACCACCTGGCCAACAGCCTTTCCAGTTCAAAAAATACAGTGCTGGCCGTAGGATATTGTGCTCCCACCACACTGGGTGCGCGATTGCTGAATGGCGCTAAAGAAGTTTCTATTTTTGGCAATGTTTATAAAGTGAACGCCGACATTGAAAAACTCGATTCCTACAGCGGGCATGCTGATTATAACGAACTGATTGCATTTTTGTCCTGCCAGGATACCAGCAAAGTGAAACAAATGGCACTCGTACACGGAGACCTTGAAGCACAGGAATTTTTCCGTGACAAGCTAACCGAACAAGGCTATACAAACATCCTGATCCCCCAGGTTGGCGATGAGATTTTAGCGTAGGTTGGGAACGCGAGGGTGCTGGGTGCTGGTAGTTCGAGATTCGGTGTTTATTGTCTACTGGTCTCCTAAGTCTTCTAAGTCTGATAAGTCAGCAGTCTTGGCTCTTGGCTCTCATCACAGTTTTTAGCAGCATCTTTGCTATTAATTAAAAAATTGATATCTTTGCGACCTGTTTAAAATAACCATTTAATTATTTAACTATGTTGAACCAATACGAAACCGTTTTCATTGTAACTCCCGTTTTGTCTGAGGCCCAGATGAAGGAAGCGGTTGAAAAGTTCCGTGGCGTTATCACCGGCAAAGGCGGTGAAATCGTCAATGAGGAGAACTGGGGATTGCGCAAGCTGGCCTACCCCATTCAGAAAAAATCAACCGGCTTTTTCAACCTGTTTGAGTTTAAGGCACCGGGTGAACTGGTAAAGACACTCGAAATCGAGTACAAACGCGATGAACGAATCATCCGCTTTCTCACTACCAAACTCGATAAATACTCCATTGAGTATGCCGAAAAGAGAAGGAATAAAAAAGAATCAGCAGCTAAAGTAACGGAGGAATAAGCCATGGCAATAGTAACACAAACAAGTCAATCGGAAATACGGTACCTTACCCCCCCGGCCGTTGAGGTAAAAAAGAAGAAATACTGCCGGTTCAAGAAAAACAAGATCAAATATGTTGATTATAAAGATCCTGAATTTCTGAAGAAATTTCTGAATGAGCAGGGAAAAATTCTTCCCCGCCGTGTAACCGGCACTTCACTCAAGTACCAGCGGAAAGTGGCTACAGCCGTTAAAAGAGCACGCCACCTCTCATTGCTGCCTTATGTAACCGATTTGTTGAAATAGTTTAACCCCCGATTGATCATGGACATCATATTAAAACAGGACGTTCCGAACCTCGGATACAAAGATGACATTGTAACTGTCAAAAACGGATACGCGCTTAATTATTTAATTCCCAATGGATTTGCTGTTTCAGCCACAGGCTCTGCCCTGAAAAACCATAACGAAATTCTCAGGCAGCGCGCCCATAAGGAAGAGAAAATTAAACAGGAAGCCCAGGTAATTGCTGAGAAGTTGAAAGGTGTTACCCTTTCAATTGGAGCAAAAACCAGTACAAAAGGTAAGATATTCGGTTCGGTTAATGCCATTCAGATTGCAGAAGCCCTGCAGGAAAAAGGTTTTGAAATCGACCGTAAGAATATCACCTTTAAGGAAGACCTGATTAAGGAAGTGGGTACTTTCCATGCCCGTATCAGGTTGCACAAGGAAGTGCACGTGGAAATTCCCTTTGAAATTGTAGGAGAATAATTATACCTATAATATAT
>JAFGVG010000288.1 GCA_016938095.1 Bacteroidales bacterium | reverse complement strand
GCCGTTCCACCAATAATCATAATCCTCATGGTAATACGTTTCCAGCTTAACAGTATCGGGCAGGTGTGTCTGAATGGTATCCGGCAGTGTAGTAATCGGACCGGGGTATACCTCAAAATTAACGGTTAGGGTATCGTTATTCGGACCATAAAACCAGGGATCCATTTCCCCCAGGGTATAGGCTGAAAGGCTGTAATTTCCTGCAGAACTTACATCCACCGACGAAAAGAATGTGTAGTTCATGGTCTGCCCCGGATTTAAATTGGAGGATAACCTGATGGTATCAATTGCTTTAGGAACGTTATTCAGACTAAAACCAACCAGTATGGTATCGTCCTGCATCAAAGGATTGGGACCGAAATTTTGAATAGTCACTTTTAATTCATCGGGATTAATATGCTGACAGGCATCAGCAAAACCGTCTATTGTAGTAATGCCAATATCCATGGGCATTTCAAAAATCTTAAAATCATCGAAAGCGAAGCCTATATCGGTAACATCTGCATCGCTGCCAAACACTACCCTGAATTTCACTAAAGGTGCATTGGTGATAGTCACCGGTAAAACTTGTTTTGCAGTTTTCCAGCCATCTGATATGCCTGACCAGCCTGGTGAGTTAAGTGATTCCACATTGCCATTGTACCAGTTTGAACCCGCAATTAAGGTATCCAGCAATACCCAGGTAGTGCCATTGTCAATGGAATATTGCACAAGAGCACCATCTTTTGCAGCTTCGCTGCTTATCCAGTATTTTAGTTGTAAGATTTTACGCTTGTGATTACTATTGGAATAGCATACGCTTTCAACAAAAGATGAATCACTGGGTGTGTAAGTACTTATCAGGCGTGTTGCCCACAATTTATTGCCCGATGGAGGAATAATACCGTATCCCGGAGTGCCCCATTCCCAGTTTGAATTGGCAGATGCAGGAGGAATCCATAGTCCTCCGTTACTTTCAAAAGTTTCTGTATGATCTGCACTTCGGGTAGGTTGCGCATAAAAGGCAAGGGCAATGGCATCGTTGAATTCATCTTCATCACCGCTCATGGTAGTTTTAATCAACAAATTGTATACATCAGGATGGGAAACGTCTGCTTTTTTTTTAAAAGTAAACAGCACGCTATCCCCAAAAGGGATCACCTGCTTCAATGTATCGTATGTTAATGTCAGGCCGCCGTCAAAAGAATATTGAAGAGGTATAGTATTGTAGGAATCTGTTGCGCCATAGTTTTTAATGTATACCGAAACTGCTTCCTCTGCTGTATGCCCACAACCCTGTACCGGCGTTATAAGTCGGCTTATACCTACGTCTTTGGAAACAAACCTGCCGGTAAGCTGAAAGTTATCAATGTTCCATCCCGAAAGTTGCCAGTAATCATTGGTTGTGCCAATGGAATACCTGACAATCACATCCTTTTTACGGGAGGCCAGTTGGCTGATATCAATCTCGTGCAATTTCCACCGGTCATCTAAAATCATGCTGGTATTTTTCCATGCCGTTTCCCAGGTATTGCCTCCGTCATCGCTTATGTCAATGTTGGCCTCATCATTAACCCCTATGTTTAGGAAACGCAAATATCTTATAGACAAATCATTATAAAAAGTCAGGTCGAAAGTGTCAGAAATAGCACTGTATGCAGCAAAATTCAGGTTTTTCTCATAATCACCCGGGTACTCTCCCAATCCAGTAAGATCTGTACCCATAATTGAATCTCCACTGAATGCAGCTGTGGGATCCGGGTTTGCCTGGGAACCACCAAGTCCTTTCGGTATTCCATGTTCGAATTCACCCGACAGGGTCCAGTTCAGTTCCGAATCAAAATCATCGGAATAAATGGTTTGAAGAACAGTTCTGGAGCCGGCAGGTGATTGCTGCTCCGTAAAGTAGGTCTGCCCGTTGATATTAATAGCTCCTGTTTCCAGCATGCCATCGATTATATTCCGGTGTCCAGCGTCACTTTTAACATCGTAGGTTACCCATAAATACGAATAACCTGTAGGTAAATTGTAATTAAGATTAGTGAATACTGCCTTGCCTGAAGCAAAACTCACTCCGCTACCAACCGGATTATCGGTATCAAAATCAGCGCCTTCTGTAAAATAGAGTTTCACACCTCCGGATTTAATATCCGTATCGTCAGTGTTAAGCGAATTAAGGGTAAGTGAATTAATCGGACAGGTACCTGTATTTCCCATAACCTTTAACTTAAACTTAAGAATGGGATTGTTGTCAGTACCGGAAGCAACCGAAACTTCCGAAGCCTGTTCAATAGTTATAGAACTGAGATACTTTTGAAGGATACCTGTCTCATAAATATTAATATCATCAACACAGGCTCCCCATCCCCAGTGCGTCTCACCTTCAAACGCCAGGTAATAATCCGCTGAAAGATCGTTCTCAGGCAAAACAATGATTCGTTCCACCCACTCTGTGGTTGCCTCTGTATATGTTCTGAGTAATTGCCAAGGCGAGGTAGAACTTATGCGATAATACACTCTTAAATGATCGTTGTAATAATCACTCCCGTGTTTCCAGGCCATCTGGGCATGGTAAAAATGCAATTCGGGTTTAATGGCAAATTCAAGAGCGCCGATTCTTTCAGTAATGAGTTTTGTAGCTTCATTGTTAGCGCTCTGGTATTGAAACATAGCATTATACAAGCCGCTATAGGCAGCAACCGGTTTACGCGTATAAGGTATCAGCGGATCGAGCGAATAGCCGCCATTCTCATACCGCCAGTTGATTGAACCATTTACGAATTGTTCCTTCCAGTCAAAAGGTATCTCTTCCGATTCAAAGTCCTCGGCAAAAAGAACCACTTGTGCCTGTATCTGTGCCGTAAGCGCTAGTAGAAAAAACCAAACTAAAATTCTGGTATTTCTCATAACAAATGGGTTAGTTAATACGATTGTTACGAATTCCTGTGATTTAGGTTGCATTACGCGACACATTTATGTTAAGAAGTGAAGTGACTTGAAGAATATCTGTTCGTCATATCAATAATGCTTTTTTGTCAACAGTTTCGCAGCATAAGTAAACTTTTTAATGAATTTCACGTAAAAAGAGAAAATCGTTAGCCAAATGAAAGCCCGAATCCTGCTCATAATTTTACTTACCCTCACTTTGAGAGTATATGGACAAACCGACACACTTTTCTGGTTTGCAGTGCCATATTCCACTACAAGTCATGATAACCCACTCAATGCTGAACTTACGTTAACTGCTACAGATGAGGATCAAATTACAACAGTTACCATCACCCAACCTTATGATCCGAAAATTGCACCCATAACAGTGCAAATAGATCCTGCCGTTTCGCTCACCAAAAACATCTCTTTTACACAAGCTGATATACTTAAGTTTTCTAATAATCTGTATAACACTAAAAGTAACAGTGCTCTCCTTATCAGGGCTGACAGGGAAATTACTGCTTACTATGAAACGCATCGAAAAAAAAATAATCCTGCAATTTTTGCCTTAAAAGGAAAAAATGCCCTGGGAAAAGATTTCTGGACTCCCTTTCAAAATAGATGGGCCAATCACGATTGGGATGCACCTAATGACCCTGCTTTTAGCCAAATTGTCATTGTAGCCACAGAAGATAATACCACTGTGACGGTACGTTTTCAAAAGCCGGCTTTTGACTATGCGGCCAATGTTGACCATACCATTGTGCTCGATAAAGGTGAAACCTATATGTTTGTTCCCCAAAAAAATGCTTCAGACGATAACGACCCCAGCATACTTGCCGCCGACAGGCTTGTTGGCACACACATCACCTCAAATAAGCCCATTTCAGTTACACTGAACGATGATTCAGTTCAAAAAGACGGCGCATACGATGATATGGGCGACCAGCATATCCCGACTAAGAATATTAATGATAAAAGCGTTATTGGTTATGAATACATAATAATGAAAGGACAAATAGAGGCTGATGCGTATGGAAATGAAAAAGCATATGTATTGGCCACCAAAGACAATACTGAAATTACTGTAACACGCACAGACGGCTCCATTACATCTTATGGACCTTTCAACGCCGGGCAACAGCTAACCATTGACATTTTTCCAACCGGTTTAAACCCGGATTTATATGTGCACATTAGTGCCACTGAACCGGTTTATGTACTGCATATTGCAGGTTTCGGGGATGAATTGGGCAATGCTATTTTACCTACTATTGATGGCTGTACCGGTTCTTTGTCTGTAAGTTTTGTCAGATCTAAAGGGATGGTTAAGAAGGACGGCAATGAATATTACAATCGTTTCTTTTTAAACCTTATGACCCATAAAAATGCCATTGATTCTTTTTTCATTTCCATTGATGGTGCAGCTCCGGTGCCATTTCTGAGTGCCGGTGACTTTGAGCAGGCAGGTAATTCAGATTGGTATGTTCTTAAAGATTCGAAAAAAGAATTTGATACGATAATGATTCCCGCAAATAAAGTCATCCGTATAACCAATACAGCAAATGTATTTCACCTGGGTTATTTCAATGGTGTACATTCTGGGGGTGGATGTGTATACGGGTACTTTTCAGATTATGCCGAACTGGAAGCCTCAGCCACTGTTGAGGATCAGGGCATGGTTTTCCAGGTGTGCGGTGTCGATTCCATTCAACTCAAGGCCAAAGGAGGCTTGTCATATCACTGGAGCCCTACAGAATATCTTGATGATCCCAATGTGCAAAACCCGATCTTAAGGCCTCCCTACGGCGGTTTTGAACAAGTTTTTAAGGTTGACATAGAGCAACCCTGTGATGGATTTGTGTCATTGAATGTATGGGTCATAGTGCCTAAAAGTCCGAATGCCTTCCTTGCCGTAAACAAGACCAACGGATGTGCCCCAATCGATATTAAAATGACGGATGCATCCGATGGCGCCAATGCCTATGTGCTTGATCTTGGCGATGGTACTCCGCCCATCTTTTCTCCCACCCCTATAAATCTCACCCATCATTACCCGAACAACACCGATACCATTGTAGATTACGTGATCGGCTATACGGTTACCAGTGACGACGGGTGTAATGACTACTTCACCGATACCATCAGGGTTTTCCCGGAAATTGTATCGGATTTCGAATTGATTGAACAAAAAGACACTGCCGTTTGTCATGCAACCGACGTGATCATCCGAAACACTTCAACAGGCAACACGGATACATATCTCTGGAATTTCGGTGACGGATCATCGGACATTGATACCCTGGTTACGCACACCTATACCAATTACGGGGTAAATGACACTGTTTACAAAGTTAACCTGATTGCCACTTCGCCTTATGGTTGTAAAGACACGTCCGACTTCCTTGATATAAGGGTGTTTCCATATATTTACGCTTCCTTTGCCATTGATACCGCACTCAGGTGCTCTCCGGCAGAATTGCTTGCAGACCCTTCGGTCTCTATTGGCGTTGACACTTTCTACTGGTCCATTTCAGACAAAAACAAAGCCATCATAGACAGTACTTTTTCAAAGCTTAATAAATCTCCTGTTTTTGTCAACCATAGCAATCCACGCAATGTACCCGACACCGTTTATTTTGCCATGCATGCACTAAACCGTTTCGGCTGCGCCGATACGGCAACCACACGGCCGGTTGTGGTATATCCAGGCGTTCATGCGGAATTTGACATGGACAAAAAAACAATCTGCGATTCTGTAGACGTACTTTTCACCAATCATTCCACCGGCTACAGTCTTCAATATGAATGGGACTTTGGAAACGGCACCTCCATCACCGACACTTCTTCGGGCCCTATAATCCGTAATTATCTGAACCGTGCGGATCACGACACTACTTATATAATAAGCCTTACCGCCACATCCGATTATTATTGCAAAGACACGTTCAGCCTTCCGTTAACCGTTTATCCCTTTGTTGATGCCAATTTTGCCATTGACTACAGTAATAATTGCTCACCACTGAATGTTGAATTTACAAACACATCCAAGGGAGGCTCTCTGTTTGAATGGGATTTTGGTGATAGTTTTACGTATAACACACTTATACCCGAAACACTATATCATGTATATGAGAACAATACCGACAATGATACTACATTTTATATTTGGCTGAAGGCTCTCAACAGCCAAGGCTGTTCCGACTCCATACAACGTTCTGTTTACCTTTTCCCACAGGTGGCCGCCAACTTCGACTTTACCAGTCCGAACGAGGGGTGTAACCCGCTGAATGTATCATTCCAGAACAGTTCAAAAGGTACCGACCTGAACTACCAGTGGGATTTCGGCGACAATACCTTTTCCACCAGCCAGAATCCACCCCCGAAGGTATACCAGAATGCCACGGCCAAAGATACCACCTATTATGTTAGCCTTACCGTGATGAACCTGGCCGGTTGCGACAGCAGCATTACCAAAACCGTGGGGGTATACTCCAAGGTGACGGCCGACTTCTCCATTGCGCGGGTCGACAGTTGTTCCCCGTTTAAAATTGATATCGACAATTTCTCTTCGGGTGGCATCACCGATTTCACTTGGAAATACACCGAGGCGGATTCAATGACACTGTATGATTTTTCAGATCCCGACATACCGGTATACCGCAATCAGACCTTATTACCCATCAGTCACCCCATAGTGCTGCGCACCCAAAACAGTCATGGTTGTGCTGCTATGAAAGCCGATACCATCACTGTTTTTCCCGAGATGCATGCCGATTTTCACCCTGACAAGGTTGCTGGTTGTCAGCCACTGACTGTAGGACTTGTTAACAATTCGAACATAAAAAGCGGCACCGCATTCTTCTGGAATTTTGACGATGGTACATCGTCAAACCAGGCCAATCCGCCGGCTCATGTTTTCAGCAACCTTACCAGCCTTAGCAAGAATAATAATGTTAAGCTCAGTGCTACCACACAATACGGATGTTTCGACGACACCATCATAAAAGTTGAAGTATATCCCTATATTTATGCTAAGTTTAATATCGACCGGCCTGAAATTTGCTCTGATGAGCTATTTACCATCAACCGCAGCAGCTCTGCAGGCGCCATTGAAGACTATCAGTGGGACTATAACAACGATGGTGCAATTGACGAAACCAAAGACACTCCCGAATTCACCCATACATACTCCAATACGGGCATTACCAATCTTAACCCAGTCATTAAGCTTACCGTAACCAATGCACAGGGTTGCGACACCTCATGGACGGAAACCATTGCGGTACATCCCCAGGTGCGTGCCGCATTTGACGTTGACAACAGCGAAGTATGCTATCCCAAACCGATAGCATTCCTGAATCATTCATCGCCTGCCGTGCCCATGACCTATAACTGGGATTTTGGAGACGGATCGGGCTCGGTAAGTAAGAATCCCACACATGCCTATACCCATCTCAGCCGTACCACCGACAGGTCGTTCACGGTTAACCTCACAGCCACCTCGGAATACGGATGCGACAGCACCATATCCAAAACGGTGACCATACATCCCAAGCCGTTGGCCGACTTCAACTTTCCGGTGGCGGTAGACTGTCCGCCCTTTGCGGTTCAGTTCACTGATAATTCCATGGGCACCAACCTCAGCTACAACTGGGATTTCGACAACGGCCATATAAGTACCCTGAAAGATCCGGCAGAAACATTCAACAATAACGGTTCTGCCACCCTGCAACATGATATTGTGCTTGTTGTAACCACTGCATTTAACTGTAGCGACACGGCAGCAAAACCCATTCAGGTATACCCCGATGTAGAGGTAAGCTTTGACGCTTCGGACTGGGATGGGTGTAACCCCATGCAAATAAACCTGGATGGGACCGCTACCAACGAAAACGAATATTACTGGTCGGTAAATGGCAGTGTGATCAGTAATTACCAGGATCTGTCATACCGGTTTGTAAATGAAACCACAGCCGATAAAGTGTTTGACGTAAATTTCAAGGCAGTTTCGGTCAACGGATGTTACGACGACACCACCCGGCAGATCACCATTTACCCAAGGCCGCTGGCAGAATTCCTGCCAAGCCCGCAGGCACAGGATTTCAACACCGAAAATGATATTACACCGGTAACCTTCAACAACAACACCCTGAATCAACCCGCATGGGCCTACCAATGGAATTTCGGCGACGGAAGCACTTCAACCGAAACGGCTGCTTCATTTGTTAAAAACTATACCATTTGGGGCGACATTAACAACGATAACCGCATTCCTGTAAGTCTCATTGCCACCAATGCCAACCACCCGGCCTGTGCTGATACCGTTGCGCACTTTGTGGTGATAAAGCCTCCGCTGCCCAAGGTTGATCTGGGCCCCGACGTGGCCGGATGCGTTCCGTTCACGGTTGACTTTCCATCGACCACCAAATACAATTACCCCGACAGCTACCAGTGGGACCTCGGCTACAATGGCCAAAGCTCTACAGATAAAGAACCACAGTCGTTATCTTACGACAAGGATGGCACCTATATTATCAGGCTGGCTGTAGAGGGCGACGGCGG
>JAFGVG010000287.1 GCA_016938095.1 Bacteroidales bacterium | reverse complement strand
CTATATTTCAGGAAAATTACATGCCTGAAAATGAAAAACAATAGCAATATTCTTTCACGTAGTGCCTGGATAGCAGGCTTTGGCGGTTTTCTGTTCGGTTTTGACACGGCCGTTATTTCCGGTGCTGAAAAAGCCATTCAGCAAGTTTTTCAGCTCAACGGATTCTGGCTTGGATTTACCGTGGCCATTGCCCTTATTGGTACCATCATAGGCGCCGTGGCGGCCGGTAAACCTGCCGATACTTATGGCCGTAAAAAAGTGCTGATGGTAATTGCTTTGCTGTTCATGTTTTCGGCCCTGGGGGCTGCGCTTTCACCCAGTTGGTATGGCGTGCTTATTTTCAGGTTCCTCGGCGGGCTTAGCGTAGGAGCATCGTCGGTGATCGGCCCCATGTACATTGCCGAAATTTCGCCCGCCCATAAACGCGGACAACTGGTTATACTGTTTCAAATGAACGTGGTTACCGGAATTCTGCTGGCTTTCCTTTCGAATTACCTGGTGGCCATTATGGCCGATCACGAGTCGTGGCGCTGGATGCTTGGCGTACAAACCCTGCCGGCAGCCCTGTTTTTTGCCTTGCTGTTTTTAATCCCCGAAACACCCCGCTGGCTGATTATGCATGCCCGCGAAAAAGATGCCACCAACATACTCGATAAACTTGGGGAAACCGATGTTAAAGGGCAGGTGGCTGCCATTCAGGAATCAATTTCATCGGAAAGGCATATCCGTAGCGAGAAGCTATTTACCTTAAAATTAAAACTGCCTATAATGCTGGCTTTTCTGGTTGCTTTTTTCAACCAGTTCTCGGGTATCAATGCCATCATGTACTACTCCCCACGTATTTTCGAAATTGCCGGGCTCGACCGCACTTCCTCACTCTTTCAGAGTGTGTCGATAGGTTTTACCAACCTGCTCTTTACCATTCTGGCTATGTTCATCATCGATCGTGTTGGTCGTAAAAAGCTGCTGTTGATAGGATCAACCGGAATGGTATTTATGCTTATACTGGTTGCGGCGGGCTTTATGCTGCCCCGTTTCGGAGGAACTGCCGTACTAGCCGGACTGATAGGCTTTATAGCGTTCTTTGCCGTTTCGCAGGGTGCGGTAATCTGGGTTTTCATTGCAGAAATCTTTCCCAATAAAGTCAGGGCCAAAGGACAGGCGCTGGGCAGTTTCACCCACTGGCTGCTTGCAGCGCTTATTTCGTGGCTTTTCCCGGTAATTGCAGCAGGCAGTGCCAAGACCACAGGCTATGCTTTTATATTCTTCACTGCCATGATGCTGTTGCAGATTTTTGTAGTGTATTTTGTTTTCCCGGAAACCAAGGGAAAACGCCTTGAAAAAATTCAGGAGGAATTCGGGCTATAGTCTTTCAGGTGCGGGTCATCACCAGCCGGCCATGATGAATGCCCTTGAGTGAAATGATACTGTCGGCCAGGGCTGTTAACTCCGAGGCCCTGCCTTTTACCACAATGGTTTCGAGGCATGTGTGATGATCGAGATGAACATGCTGTGACGAAAGAATCAGGTGATGATGGTTGTGCTGCACTTCGTTTAGATCACTGTCGATATTGCGTTTGTGATGGTCGTATACAATTACAATGGCACCTGCCACCTGATTATCGCATTGCCATTTATGCTCCACGGCATATTTCTCAATCAGATTGCGTATCGCCTGGGAACGATTCGGGAAATTGTTGGCCTCCACATACTGGTCAAGCTCATCCATCATCTCTTTTTCGAGCGAAACACCAAAGCGGACAACACTCATAATACAATTGAATTAGTAATGGTTTGAAGATGCAAAACACCTAGGCCCAGAGATCAGCCGGATACATGCCCTGCTCAACCAGGGACCTCAGGCTTTTTATCACCATCTCCCTGTCTTCACGATAAGTAACGCCAAACCACTTTTCCGGGGTGTGCAGAAGTTTTACCCTGGCCTGGCCGGCTTTGATCACCTCGTTCATGGCATAAGGTATATAGAACTCTGCACCAGGATTTGAAGCATGCTGCTTGAGAAAAGCTTTGAAAAGCCGGTTGAGATGCGCGAACATCGTAGGGGTGAAACCGATAAGGTTCATGGAAACCGGCTCGGATCCGTTAAAGGTAACCGGACCAACGCCCTCAAGTTCCGCTGTAATGATATTACCAAACCTTACAATTTTTTTGTGCTCATGAATATCCTCGAGGTAACCCTGGCTGTTGATCTTGCATACACCCCTGGAAACCGTACCCGACTCCGAAAGGGTATTGTCGAGCTGGTACCCAACCAGGCAATACTCGTCGATGGATTCTGCCGGCTTTTGTGTCAGGAAATCGGCAATTATGCGATACGAACCTGCCCCGTAAAAATCATCGGCATTGATTACGGCAAAAGGAGTATCAATTTCTTCTTCTGCCATCATAACAGCATGTCCGGTACCCCAGGGTTTTACACGGTCCGAAGGCAGTGAAAAACCTTCGGGAAGCCGGTCGAGTTCCTGGTAAACAAACCGGATATCGGCCTTTTTCATAGCCCGTTTCACGATCATTTCCCTGAAATCACCGGCGTTTTCGCGCCTGATTACCAGCACTATTTTGCCGAATCCGGCACGAAGGGCGTCATAAATAGAATACTCAAGAATGGTTTCTCCGGCGGGACCAAAGCGGTCGACCTGTTTCAGTCCTCCATAACGGCTGCCCATGCCGGCAGCCAGGACAAGCAATGTGGGATGCATCAAAAATTTAGGATTGGGTAAGTTCTTTTAAACGTCGTTTAAGTTCTTCAACTTCCAGCTGCAACTCTTCTTCGCGCCGTGCCGATTGCTCCTGGGTTGCCCTGAGCTCTTCCATATTCTGGCGCATTTCCTCTTCCTGCGAAGACATTTCTTCGGCCTGTTGCTGCGATTGTTCGAGGAGCAGGGCTGTCTGAATCTGCGACTTGCTCGACGAAATGGTAGCTGCAATGCTCTCGCCGATTCGCTCAATAAATTCAATTACGTGAGCGGGATACGGTTCAAACGAAGCAATTTCAACCAGTCCGTAAATCACGTCGTTGTAAACAAGCGGAACTATCAGCAGGGCCCTGGGACTGTCTTCGCCAAGCCCCGAGGTAATTTTCATATAATCGTGCGGAATATCGGTAAGATAAATCTTTTCTTTTTCCTGATAGCACCTGCCGACAAGTCCTTCGCCAATTTCTATTCGCCTGGTGATAAATTTGCGGCGATCGTAGGCATAGCTGGCCATCATTTCGATAAAGGGATTGTCCTTGTCGTTATCGTTAATGATGTAAATGCCGCCCTGGTTGGAGTTGGTGTATTTCACCAGGTTGCTGATAATGCTGTACGACAGTTCGCTCAACTCGTTGGTGTTGGTACGTAAAATGTCGCTGAATTTGGCAACACCCTGTGCGGCCCAGTTGCGCTGTTCGTCTTCGTCCTTGCGCCGGGTTTCCTCCTCGGAGGCCTTTTTCAGCTCATTGCGCATGTCCAGCAGCGAATGCCCCAATACGTCCTCTTCGCTGAGCGGGTCGAAATTCGAATTGAAATTTCCCTTGCCAATATCCACCGAAAAGTTAAAGATATTGGTAAGACCCTTTACCAGATTATTAAGCGCTTTTGCCATCAGGCCCAGTTCATCGGATCCTTCGGTAAGCTTGTCTTTGGGAAGCACTCCCCTGCCCATCGACAACAGAATATTTTTGGTATGGTTAATGGGAACCACCAGCGAATTGATGGTAAGCACGCCAATGACAATGGCGCCGACTACCAAAATCAGCCCCATAAAGAATATCCAGTTCTGAAACCGGTTAAACGTGGAGATCATCTCCTGCCGTCCCTGTTCTACAATATCTTCCTGGGCTAGTTTAAGTTTTTCGATCTGGGCCAGTACCCGGTGGGTAAGTACCATAACATCACCACCTTCCTCGGTCATGGGTGTCACCTCAAAAACAATGAAAGTATCGTCGTATTTTTCCAGCGAGTTCAACTGCTCCATGATATACTGGTGTTGCGGGAACAGCGAATCCACAATTACCGAATCGATATGATAAAGAGCGTCCCTGAAATGAACACTGTCCCATTGCATGCTCAGTTGCTTCAGGGTGTCCATCACCGCTTTATAATCGGTACTGTGAAGTGCTTTCAGTTTAAGCTTATCGGGGGTATCCGAAATATGGTCGATAGAAACCCACGACTTGATAAGCATGCGGGAATCGCTTATTTTGGTGTACAATTCCGAGATAAACTCCTGCGAAGGCGTGTACACATTCATAATCGTTTCGTTGATATTCCTGCTTCTTTCGAGGGTTCTACTCGTAATCCAGGCATTCACAATAACGGCAATGGTCAAAATGCCAAAACCCAGACCAATTTTAGCAGCTATTTTAAGTCTCATGGCTAATACTGATTAATTACCGGTATATCGAAACTAAATTAGTGAAAATTTACAGCAATTTTATCTTATAATCATACTCCATTTTAGCAAAAAAGTTCGATTATTTTTCAAAATACTTGCTTACAGCCTCCTGCAACCTTATTAACCCCCCGTGAAGCACTGCTCTCGGGCATGCTACATTCATCCGCTGAAAGCCTTTGCCCTCGTGCCCAAACATCGGTCCGTCATTTAATCCCAACCGGGCATTTCTTATTATGAAATGCCTGAGTGCTTCGGGTGAGAGCCCGAGTTCGCTGCAATCGAGCCACACCAGGTAAGTGGCTTCGGGCTGAACTACCTTTATTTGCGGCACATGAGCAGCGAGCTCTTCCTTTACCAGGTTTACATTACCGGCAACGTAAGTCATGAGCTGGCCGAGCCAGTCATCGCCATGGTTATAAGCCGCTTCAGTAGCAATAAAGCCAAAGATATTGCCTGCCCCCACATGTACATCGTCCAGCATTTTATCGTATATCTGTCGCAGGCGCGCATTGGGAATAACCAGGTAAGCAGTGGACAGTCCGGCCAGGTTAAAGGTTTTACTGGCCGACATGCAGGTTATGGTAATTCCGGCCAGCTCATCCGAAATACTCGCTACGGGAGTGTGGTGATACGCTGGCAGAACAAGGTCGGAGTGAATTTCGTCGGAAACCAGTAGCATATTGTGTTGTAGACAAAGTTCGCCAATCCTGGCGAGCGCCTCGCGGGGCCATACATTCCCGGTTGGATTATGCGGATTGCACAGTATAAGCATACGTGTATGCTCATTGATCTTTCCCGTGAGGTCGTCGAAATCCATAGAATAGCTCCCCTGGGAATACTTCAGGGGATTGGTCACCAGCTTACGGTGATGGTTGGTTACTGCACTGAAAAAAGGAAAGTAAACAGGCGTTTGCACAATAACTTCATCGCCGGGCCGTGTAAAGGCCATTATCAACAGGTTCAGTGCCGGCACAACACCCGGTGAAAACGATATCCATTCGCGTTTGATGTTCCAGTTGTTACGGTGCAGGTTCCAACGAACAATGGCTTCGTAATATGAATCGGGGACATGGGTATATCCCAGCAATCCATGTTGAAGCCTTTTTTCCATAGCCTGTATAATAAAATCGGGTGTTCTGAAGTCCATATCGGCCACCCACATGGGTAATACCGATTCACTGCCAAATATCTTTTCACAGAAGTCGTATTTTATGCTGTTGGTGCCCTGACGGTTGATAACCTCATCAAAATTATAATGCATACCTGTTCCTTTAAAATCCCGAAATTAGGTATTTTTGCACAAAACCAGCCATTAGTGATTGCCGTTCAACCAAAGAAAAGCCTGGGTCAGCACTTTCTGACCGACAAAAACATTGCACAGAAAATAGTGAACAGCCTCACTTTAAGCGGCTACCATCATATTATCGAAATCGGGCCGGGCATGGGTATTCTTACAGGATACCTGCTTGAACTGGAAGGTCAGGAATTAAACTTTGTGGAAATCGACCGGAATGCCGTGGAGTATTTGTTAAATAAATACCCGGCCCTGCATAACCGGATTATCAGTGCCGACTTCCTCGATCTGCGCCTCGAAGATCATCTCCATGGCAAGGTAGCCATTGTCGGTAATTTTCCATACAACATATCCAGTCAACTTT
>JAFGVG010000286.1 GCA_016938095.1 Bacteroidales bacterium | reverse complement strand
CCCCGCTTCCGAGCCAGGGAAGCAACTTATGCCAGAAGATTTTATTTCCTTCAGCGTGATCAGGTGATTGCGTTGCCATTTGTTTGTTGAGAGAATAATCAACGCTCAATGTTGAACGAAATTACACAAAAAGCTATGATTTTTACCATGATAGTCAGAATTTCTACCCCTGTGATATAAATAGGCAAGGAATTTTGATGACAAGCAGGCAAAAAACCTTTCAAATTTGTTTTGCATTACGGATGTTGGCGCTGTAGTTAATTAAAGTACATTGAAATGCTGCTATTTGTCAGTAGGTTTTTATTAATTTGGCCTTATTGTTAATAATCTGAAAAATGGAAGTAAAGGCCAATGCTGAACAACGACAGCGAATTGTCTCCATCGATATCCTCAGGGCGCTGACCATGGTGCTGATGATCTTTGTCAACGACTTGTGGTCGTTGCAGCATATACCCGATTGGCTGGGGCATGTCGACAGCGGTGTTGATGGCATGGGCCTTTCTGATGTGGTTTTCCCGGCCTTTCTGTTTATTGTTGGTCTTTCACTTCCTTACGCGGTGGACAATCGCCGGAAAAAAGGCGACACCACCTGGCAACTGGTTAAACACATATTTCTCCGGTCGCTGGCTTTGATAATTATGGGCGTATTCCTGGTGAACGGTGAAAGCTTTAATGCATCTGCAACCGGCATGCCCAAAATTCTCTGGTACCCGTTTTGCTGCATTGCCTTCATCCTTATCTGGAACAGTTACCCTCCCCAAATGAATAAAAAGTTGGCATTGATGCTGCGGGGAGCTGGAATCATTGCACTGTTGCTATTGGGTATCATTTACAGGGGCGGCAATGAGGGAGAAATCACCCGTTTGTCGCCTCACTGGTGGGGCATTCTGGGGCTTATCGGCTGGGCTTATCTGGTAAGCGGACTGATTACGGTTTGGTCGCGCAATGGTTTTCTGTTTATACTGATCGGATGGCTGTTTTTTTGCATACTGAGCATAGTTGACCATATGGGACTGATTCCGCATCAGGGGATCGTTGGTTTCATTCCCGATCCCATCAGGGGAGGAACACTTACCGGTCTTACCCTGGGCGGGGTATTGACATCCATGATATTCAGACATTTTGCCGAGCAGCATAACCACAAGAAGCTGACAATGGTATTGGTTCTTTTTTCAGCCATGCTTCTGGTGATGTATGCCATTACCCGTCCCCACTGGGGATTGTCGAAACTCGACGCCACACCGGCCTGGCTTTTTGTGTGCAGCGCCATAACCATCCTTGCTTTTTTGGCGGTGTACTGGATTGCTGATATCGCCGGCAAAGCAGGTTGGTTTAACCTTATTAAGGCAGCCGGCACCGGTACATTGCTCTGTTACCTTATACCCTATTTTGCCTATGCATTGAATAACCTGCTGGGTATCGATCTGCCACAGGTGATGCTTACCGGCGGTATTGGTTTATTGAAATCGTTTTTGTTTGCCTTACTGTGTGCGCTGATTACCGGATGGCTCCTAAAATTGGGCATTCGCCTCCGACTATAGTATCCAGCCGGTTGTGTGATGGTATAAACCTGCTACCTGAAATGTATTGCTACAGCCAATCCAACACCAATTCCAAGCCGGGTATTGTCGTATCTGTCGATGTCAAACAACGGACCAACCGGACTCGGTTCAAAGCCATACTGATCTGATGTTTCCCTTTTGACTTTATGCGAAAGGTAAATGCTTGGTGCAACCGACAGGGCAGTTCGCGGGCTTAGGTTACGAACCAGGCCTATTTTAAAATGGGTGGCATAGGTTTCCCGGCCATGCATTTGAAAATCCATGGGGAAGTAAGTATACCATACCACCTCGGGTTGTATGCTGAATCGGGGATTTATTTCGTTCAGATGCCCGAATCCAAGTCCTGCCACCCAAAGCTGATCTTCCGCCAGGCTCATACCGGCTGTGTAAATGGTATAAAAGCGCTTCAATCCAAGCTTATAGCTCACGGCAAGGTTCATGTAGTCAGCAATGGTAAACGACCATTCGTCGTATCGTCCTTTTTTGACAAAGCTGATAAGGCCAATGGGAATACCGTTTTGGATGGTGTCGGCAACGTTTATCAATCCAATTTGCACGCCATTAACTTCCCGGGCCAGGTTAAGGATGCCTGCCAGCTGAAGGCCATCCTGATCGCCATCGTTGATATTGGCAATACCTGCTATGGAAACATCAGCTGCAGTATAAACATTGGTAATCCCTGAAATCAGCACACCGCTGGCGTAACGGCAATTTCCGAAAATTCCGTTTATCTGTAGGCCATCGAGGCTGTCGGCCATGCTGAAAAGTCCCCCGATTTGTGTACCCGAGACATCACCATGGGTAATATTGCCAATGCCGGCAACCTGAAAGCCCGACATATTCCCCTGGTTTATGTTGACCAGGCCTCCAACCTCAAATCCGTCGACGCTTCCGTTATTTCCGGTAAGCATGTTCAGTGAAAAGTTGTACGCGTAGCTCACGCTTTGCAGACCTTGGATTGAAACAGGATATATTAAGGATACATTAACGGGAAAGAAACGGTACGTGGTATCCTGACCCGAAACAGCGCTGCCTGTAATTACGGTCGATACCAATAAAATCAGCGTAATG
>JAFGVG010000037.1 GCA_016938095.1 Bacteroidales bacterium | reverse complement strand
CAGTCCGAAAATGCGGAGTTTACTTTGTCGTAAATGAGCAATTTTCGGACAAGCGTAACGCGGCAAATGGGACTTTATGGACAGACACAAATTACAGCATATAGTTTTTGGGAACAAACAGACTTACATCGCCGCCCTGTTTGATAATCTCCCTGATAATGGATGAATTCACATGGGTATGTTGCGGAAGGGTCAGCAAAAACACGGTTTCAATATCTGGATACATCGCTTTGTTGGTTTGTGCAATAGCGCGCTCGTATTCAAAATCAGCAGCTGTACGCAGTCCTCTGAGAATGTAACGTGAGCCTTCGTTTTTGCAGAAATCTACGGTCAGACCTTTGAATACTTTTACTTCCACCCTGCCCGCTGTATCCTCAAAAACACGGCGTATGCTTTCCATGCTTTTTTCAATGGGGAAAAACCGGCTTTTAGTGGTATTCCAGCCAATTCCCACAATAACCTTGTCAAACATATCGAGTGCACGCCTGACAACCGATTCGTGACCAATGGTAAACGGGTCAAAAGAGCCCGGGAAAACGGCTGTTTTTATTTTGTCGTTCGGCATATACAGTGAATTGAATTCGGTAAACTTACAGATTAATGTGTAAAAATAAAACATCCGGAAGACAATGACCCTGCCAATGCGAAGTTTTTAACCGGTAACCGTTATGCCCTCTCACTCAGTTTTGATGGAACTGGCAGGGTTCATGGCAGAAGCCTGGTAAGCTTTAAAGCTTATGGTAATTAAGGTAATGGCAATGGTTATAAGCGCTGTCAGCAGAATCAGGGTAACGCCAATGTTGATCCTGTATACATAATTTTCCAGCCAGTTATGCATAAAATACCAGGCAACCGGAACTGCGATAACTATTCCGATTCCAGCCAGTATTAAAAATTCTTCGGCAATCATTTTCATGATATTTCCTTCGCTGGCGCCAAGCACCTTCCGGATGCCTATTTCCCGGGTACGTTGTTCAACCATATAGGAAGCAAGTCCGTATAGGCCAATACAGGCAATGAAAATGGCCAGAAGCGTGAAAATGGTGAAGATCAGCCCGCGCTTTTCATCTGCCTCAAATTGTCCTTTAAACCGGTCTGCAAGAAAAGTATAGGAATAAGGCTGGTCAGGAAACAGGTCTTCCCATGTTGTTTCAATAAAACTAAGGGTTTCGTTCAGATTGTTCCCGCTCAGCTTAATATAGATGACGTTGTTTAATTCACGATACACCAGCATCAGCGATTCAACTTCGTTGTACATGCCTGTCTGATGATAATCGTTCATCACCCCAATGACGCCTGCACGAACGGTGTTGGAGTCGCCCAGCTCAACTTTTTTCCCAAGCGGTTCTTTCCAGGCCATACGTTTTACAAAGGTTTCATTCACCACCACCGCACGTATAGTATCCGATGGCATGTCCTCATGGAAATCGCGTCCACTCTTCATTTCAATTCCCAGTGTCTCAATAAAATCATGGTCTACCACTGCAAAGTTGACGCCTTTCTGGGCCATACCTTCATTTGTTTCCACGTTAAAGATTACCTTTCCCGAACCTTCTCCGATAGGCGTATTGGTAGATGTTACGAAGCTGATTTCTTTGTTCTCAAGCAGAGCCTGCTTAAGCAATGGATATTTACTTCCTAACGCCCGGTCGAGCTGCAGGGAAATTACGTTTTGCTGATCATATCCCTGGTCCATGTGCTTCATGAAATGCAGTTGCCTGAAAACAACCAGCGTGCATAAGATCATGGTAACAGACACTGTAAACTGAATAACGATCAATACTTTTCGGAACAAGCTGCCGGTTGACCCCTGGGTGATTTCACCTTTTAAGACGATTACGGGACTATACCGCGAAAGAAAGAAAGCCGGATAACTGCCGCCGATAATGCCTACCAATAGCAGTATCCCGGAAGCTGTAAGCAAAACCAGGGGTGAGAAAACAACGTCCGGTTCAAAGTTCCGGCCCGACAGCATATTGAATTGTGGCAGGAGCAGCACTACCAACACCAGACTGAGCACCAGTGAAACAAATGTAAAAACGACCGATTCGGTCAAAAACTGCAACATGATGGGCCCCCGCTCTGAGCCCACAACTTTACGCAGCCCGACTTCCCTGGCTCTTTTTGAAGAGCGTGCTGTTGCCAGGTTAACATAATTCATGGCTGCGATGAGTACGAGGAAAACAGCGACTATGGCAAAAATATAAACATAGGTAATGCTTCCCGTGGGTTCGGGCTCACCGGCATTGGTCGAATACAGGTGAATACGGGTCAGCGGTTCCAGCTGATACTCGATTTTGATGCCCATGGCCTCAAAAATGGGTTTCATATACTTTTCGTACATGCCCTGCATCTTGTTTTCGAAGGCATCTATGTCGGTATTTTCAGGGAAAAGCAGGTAGGTAAACACCCCAAAATTTCCCCACGATCCGATATTCCTGGGCAGGTTATTCCTGGCCGCTACAGCATCAAACCTGAAATGCGAATTGTACGGGACATCTTCAATCACACCGGTGACCTCATAAGTCCTTTCATTTGTTGTCAGTACCTTACCAATAGGGTCGGTATCTCCAAAGTATTTAGCCGCAATGGTTTGGGTCAGCACAATTTTATTGGGGGAGGTGAGAGCCGTGTTAACCTCACCTTTTAGCACCTTGTAGGAAAAAATATCAAACAGCGTGGAATCGGCAAAGTAAAAACCATCTTCATTGAACTCCTTGTCTTCGTATTTAAAGAGGGTGCGGCCCATGTCGATGAACCTCACATAAGCCTCAACCTCGGGGTAATCCTGGGCAACCTGTGGTCCAAAGGGTATCTGGGCGACAATCCAGGTAAAGGCATCGTCGGGCTCTGTTATTTTAGAAGAAACCCTGTAGATGCGGTCGGATTTTTCATGGTACCTGTCGTAGTTAATTTCATTGACAGCGTATATGATCAGGAAAAGCGCGCTGGTTATTCCCAGCGTCAGACCGGCTATGTTCAAAAGACTGTAGCCGAAATGCTTAAATATGTACCTAACAGTGGATTTTATCAGATTCTCAAACATACGGAAGGTTTTTTGAGATGGATGTATAGAACACACCGGGTAAAATTACGAAAAAAACGTATCAATCCGCCCTTACCTGCAGAGCTCCAAACACTACCGGGGCGTCGATAATAAGCTGGTTCAGGGCGCGTGAGGCAGTATCGGTAGCATACTGGATGGAACCAAAGGCAACCGTATTGCCATCGGGCATCGAGGCGCCGGCAAAAACAGCATCCGACTTAATTCTTACAGGGGTATTGGGGTTGATACGAATGACAGAATTGCCAAAAACGGTATTGATCTTGACCCTGATGGGCTCATTGTCGGTAAACTGAATATTCCTGAAATCGTATACGGTCCGGCCGAAAATAACATTGTATTCGCTGTTATCCTCGGGTTGAATAGTAACCGTGCGGTCCTCGAACATGGTTTGCTTTTCATCGCGGTTTATCTTGAACATCCAGGGTTTACCCATCAGCATGGATACGCCCACAAAAATCAGGAACAGGGCAAACAACACACCGAAAATATTCACATCAAAAAGTACCTTAAATATGGCGGCCAATCCGATCAGGATTAACAACACACCCCAAAATAAACCTGGTGCCATCTTCATAAATGTTTAATATTAAAGTACAAATTAAGGTACCCTGACCATAAAAATATAACAATTTTCGGTAAACGACACTTTTATACCGGTATCAGGTGATTTTTTTCGGTTTATCAACTTTGTCTTCGAGGAGTGCCAGCTCAAATACCTGCATAATATTATCGACATAATGAAACTCCAACCCTTTCAGGTAAATTTCATTGATCTCACCAATGTCCTTACGGTTCTCCGATGAAAGGATAATCTCTTTAATATTTGCACGTTTGGCCGCCAGCATTTTTTCCTTAATACCCCCCACCGGCAACACTTTGCCACGCAGGGTAATTTCGCCGGTCATGGCCAGTTGTTTTTTTACCTTGCGCTGGGTTAAGGCCGATGCAATGGAGGTTGCCATGGTAATACCGGCCGAGGGCCCGTCTTTGGGTATGGCTCCTTCGGGAACATGCACATGCACATTCCAGTTTTCAAATACCTCTGGTGCCAGGTCAAGTACATCGCTGTGCGACTTGATGTATTCGAGTGCAATTACGGCTGACTCTTTCATTACGTCGCCCAGATTTCCGGTAAGGGTGAGGGTACCCTTTCCTTTACTCAGACTGGTTTCGACATAGAGTATTTCACCACCGGCCGCTGTCCAGGCCAGGCCTGTCACCACTCCGGCAAATTCATTTCCCTGGTATCTGTCCTTGATGTATTTTGGAGGCCCCAGGATGGTTTCAATATCTTTTTGCGTTAACTTCCGCTGATACGATTCACCCAGGGCAACCTTGCGGGCAACAACCCGGATAATTTTGGCAATGGTTTTGTTGAGTTCCCTTACCCCCGACTCCAGCGTGTAGTTTTCCACCAGGTAGGCCAGCATGTTCTTCGACAGCAAAACCGCCCTTTCCGTAAGGCCATGATTTTTTAGTTCCTTTGGAAGCAGGTGTCTTTTTGCAATCTCAACCTTTTCCTCAAGGATATAGCCGCTTACATTAATCAGTTCCATTCTGTCGAGCAAGGCAGGGTTGATGGTGCTGGTGGTGTTGGCAGTGGCAATAAAGAGTACCCGCGACAGGTCGTATTCCTGTTCAACAAAATTGTCGT
>JAFGVG010000036.1 GCA_016938095.1 Bacteroidales bacterium | reverse complement strand
GGTAAGGCAACGGTGAACTACAAGTTACGCGACTGGCTTTTCAGTCGCCAACGATACTGGGGTGAGCCATTCCCGGTTATTCACTGGAAGGATGGAACCATTGATCTGGTCGACGACGGTGAACTGCCGGTTACCCTTCCCGAGTTGAGCAAATACCAGCCCGGCGCTGACGGGCAATCGCCTCTGGCCAATGCGGGTGAATGGCTGGTAGTTAACAAAGACGGCCGGCAGGGCCGTCGCGAAACCAATACCATGCCCCAGTGGGCCGGCTCATGCTGGTACTACCTGCGTTATATTGATCCGTTGAACGACAAGGAGCCCTTTTCAAAGGAGAAAGAAAAATACTGGATGCCGGTTGATTTATACATTGGCGGCACCGAACATGCCGTACTGCATTTGCTCTACAGCCGTTTCTGGCATAAGGTGTTGTTTGACCTGGGTATTGTTTCCACCGATGAACCTTTTCAAAAGCTGTTTAACCAGGGCATGATCCTGGCCTTTGCCTATGAAACGGCTACCGGAGCCAAAATACCGGTCGATTTGGTCGAAGACCGGAATGGAAAATATTTCCACCGCGAAACGGGGGAAGAACTGAGACAGATTGTGGCCAAGATGTCGAAATCGCTCAAAAATGTGGTCAACCCCGATGATGTGGTGAAAAAATACGGCGCCGATTCACTGCGATTATACGAAATGTTCATGGGTCCGCTGGATGTGATTAAGCCATGGACGGATAATGGTGTAAAAGGATTATTTGGTTTTCTCAACCGGGTAACAAGGTTTTTTGGTGAGACATCAAATGTGGATGCGGCTTCAGATGATCCCGAAACGCTGAAGGGTCTTCACCAGACTATCAGAAAGGTAGGACAGGATATTGAAAACCTTCGTTTCAACACAGCCATTTCGCAAATGATGATCTTCACCAACCTTTGCATTAAAAAAGGAAAAGTAACACGGCAAACCGCAGAGGCTTTTACCTGTGTGCTTGCTCCTTTTGCGCCCCACCTGGCCGAAGAGCTATGGTCGGTTTACGGAAACAAGCCCAGCATAAGCCAACAGGAATTTCCGGTTGCAAACGAAACTTATTTACAAGAAGATACGTTTGATTATCCGGTATCCTTTAACGGCAAGTTACGTTTTAAGCTTTCGCTGCCTACAGACATTCAGGCGGCCGATGCCGAAAAAGCCGTAAAGGACGACCCCCAGTCACAAAAGTGGATCGAGGGAAAACAAATTAAAAAGATCGTTTTTGTGCCCGGGAGAATTATTAACGTAGTAGTCGGGTAACATGAAAAAAATACTTAAGGCATTTTTGATAACCATTCCGGTAATAGCAGCAGCTGTGTTAGCGTATTGGTTTGTCATGCCCCGTTTAGAGGGCAATCATCAGCAGGGTGGAGTTGTTGATTCTTCGGCATTTTCCAAACCGGTACCCCGGTTGTACGGACTGGCTGTTGATTCTTTCCTGATCGAAACCGGTAAAATCGGCCGTAATGAAACCCTGGGTAAGGTGCTAAGCAGGTATTCCCTTCCGGAGCGCGCTTTAACGCAATTGTTGTTGTATGCCGACCAGGTATTCGACCTTCGTAAAATCAAACAGGGAAACAATTACACAGTGTTCCTTTCCTCAGACACTGTTTATACACTACAGTACCTGGTTTACGAACACTCGCCGGTAGACTATGTGATATTCGATTTTACCGACAGTGTTGAGGTTTCGCTCCGGCAAAAGGATATCGTCACCCGCCAGAAAAGAGCAAGCGGCGAAATAACCAGCTCACTTTGGGAGGCCATAACCAAAAGCAATATCAACCCAATGGTGGCCATTGAACTGTCGGAGATTTATGCCTGGACGGTGGACTTTTTCGGATTACAGCCCGGCGATCATTTTTCGGTGGTATATGATGAACTGTTTGTAGATACGGTATCCATCGGAATCGGTCGTATTCACGCAGCCAGTTTTAACCACGTGGGTAAGGAATTACTGGCCATACCTTTCACACAGGACAGTGTTGAAACGTATTACGATGCTGATGGTAACAGCCTTCGGCGTGCATTTCTGAAAGCACCGTTAAAGTATTCGCGTATATCCTCCCGGTTCTCCGGTAGCCGGCTTCATCCTATTCTTAAAATACGTCGCCCGCATTACGGCGTCGATTATGCTGCGCCCGTGGGAACACCGGTGTATGCTATCGGCGATGGCCGGGTGATCATGAAAGATTATCAGAAAGGGGCAGGCCGCATTGTGAAAGTAAGGCACAACAGCGTCTATACCACCACCTATATGCACCTCAGCAATTTTGGCAAAGACATAGCCGTGGGCAGGTATGTGAAACAGGGCGAATTGCTGGGTTATGTAGGCAGTTCGGGATTATCCACCGGTCCGCACCTCGATTTCAGGGTTACCAAGAATGGATCACCCATTGACCCGCTGAAAATGGAATCACCTCCTGTTGATCCCATTAAGCCGCATAACAAACTGGCTTTTGATGCTGCCAAACAGCAGTCTGTCGACCTGTTACAGGGCATTGACACTCAGGAACGCCTTGCGCAGGATATGGTTAATGCCGGATTACCGGCACTGGATTACTTGAAGTAGCATTAACGCCAGCAGGCTGTTCAAAAAGTTAAGAAGCGAGAGGCTTTGTAATAAGTAAGAAACCAGCATTGAATTCAGCCATAGTTTTATTTTTTCTTTTTCTTTCCTGAATCTTCCTTTTCATCTTCTGCAGGAGGGTTAGCAACAGCATCATATTTGGCCTGGGCTGC
>JAFGVG010000285.1 GCA_016938095.1 Bacteroidales bacterium | reverse complement strand
CCTCGTCATTATCCAACGATCCGTCGAACAGCGATGGTATGATCATGTAGTACGGATCCTTGAAGAAAACACTGAGTGGAGTAATGATGGCCCCGTAAAACTGATGCGCATAGAGGTAATAGGGTAGATACATGGGCCCGGGAAAGGTCTCAAGCCCCAGCACATATTCCGACATGGATAACAGGCTGTAAGCACCAGCCCCGCAGGAAACTGCGCCAATGTCCATATCCAGCGCCATGTCATTTTCTATTTTATCCATAGCCGATAAGGTGGCCCATCCGCCCTGCGAATAGCCCATTAGATACAGCTTGTTGTTACTGTTTGCCTGAAACAGATCGTATTCATCCATTTCGTTGAAAGCGTTTATCAGGTCGATAACGGCATTATCCGAGGAAGTCCGGTGATAGTATGGATGGACAATATCCGACGAACTGCCAAATCCAATGTAATCGGGTATCAGCACTACATAGCCATTGCTCGCCATAGCTTCCATCAGCATGTAATTCGTGTTGGACGGATTAACCGACGGTGCATTGTCATGACTGGTATTGGTTCCGTTCTGAAAACTGATGACCGGAAAATCGGACTGGTTTGCAGGCACACAAACCAACCCCGATGCTTCAATAACCGAGTCGCGATAATGTGTTTTATAAATAACCTGGTAAACCTGCACGCCATAATCAATATACTCTTCAATGTCGTTGATTTCAGGATAGATAACTGATTGGATTAACAACATGGTTTTTATGGCATCAGCCGAATATACCTTGTTTAACTCATAATCAACAAGGTATTCATATTCAACCGGAGCATCCGTATCTTTCTGGCATGCAACCAGCAGCGAGAAAACGACAACAAGGATAAACCAAGGCCGTAATTTTTCCAAATGGGCGATTGTCAGTATTGTCATACCTGAATGTTTTTTTGGGCCAAATATAACTGGTGCAAAAGTTGCAAAACCTTTAGAGCCGGTTTGTTGGCCGGGCTAATATACTACATAATAATCAAAAGGAGCATATTTTCGTGCAACTACTATATTGCTCATTATTGTGTACTATCGTTTTAAAACGAACCAACCGGCAGGGTGAAAGCAAAGGTGCTTCCTTCACCTTTTTTGCTGGTAATATGAAAACCACCCTGGTTTATGGCCACAAAGTCTTTGCATAGGTTGAGGCCCAGACCACTGCCCATTTCGCCTTCAGTGCCCTGTTCGGGAACTGTTAAGGCGTTGGAAAGTATTTCCTTGATTTTAGCGGTTGATATGCCAAGCCCTGAATCGGATACAGCTATTTCTATCCGTGAATCAGTCTGATCAACCTTTATTGAAATTTTCCCGCCTTTGGGTGTGAATTTGATGGCATTACTCAACAAATTGCGTAAAATGGTTTTGACCATTTCTTTGTCTGCCCATGCGAATATCGTCTCCGGACATATGGTTTCAAGGGTTATCTGTTTAGTTTTCAGCGTTTCGGTTATGAGTGCGGAAATTTCCTTTATTATTGACGGTATATCTATATTCTCGGGATAGGGCTTGATCTGGCTTGTTTGCGAACGCGTCCATAAAAGCAGATTTTGTAACAGCACATGCACTCTTTCTGACGAAGAGTTGATAGCCTTGGCAAAGACCATCCTGTCCTTATCGTTTAATGTTTCGTAACGTGTTGCGAGCATTTCGGAAAACCCCAGAATGGTATTGAACGGACTGTTGAGGTCGTGTGCAATGATTGAAAATAGCTTGTCTTTGGTGGCGTTAAGTTTCTGTAACTCGAGGTTAGCACCTGCCAGATTTTTGGTTTTTTCCTGAACAGCTTTTTCCAGCATCATTTTCTGCTTCTGCAACGTTTTGGTACGCAACCGTATGAATCCGAATATGGCCAGCACCACCAGGCCGATCATCAGTAACCTGAAGGGAAGCGTAGCATACCAGGCCGGAAGAATTACAATTTCGAGCGCTGCACCCTCCTTATTCCAATACCCGTCGTTGTTTGAGGCAATTACCCTGAAGGTATACCTGCCCGGGTCAAGGTTGGTATAAATGGCTTCTCTCGATGTCCCTTTTTGTTGCCAGTTCTTGTCAAATCCCTGGAGGTAACAGGCATACCTGTTGGCATGCGGATTAATATAACTCAGGGCTTTATATCCAAAAGTGATATTATTCTGGTGATGTCTGAGAACTATTCTTTTTGTTCTGCTGATGTGTTTGTCGAGTATCTTCGAATTTGCCGGACTTAGTTCCCTGTCAAACAGTTTTATCTTGTCGATGATAACTTCCGGAGGAGTTGTATTGTATTTCAATTCTCCGGCATCGAAAACCTCAATGCTTCTGGTACCTCCAAAAAAAAGCTCGTTCTTGTTGTTTTTGAAGTAGGAGCGAGGGTTAAACTCATCCGACAACAACCCGTCATCGGAAGTGAAGTTTAAGGTATTTCCATCTTTGGCATTCAGCCTGATAAGCCCATGCAAGCTGCTGATCCAGATATAGCCATCTGTATCGTCCAATATTCCTGATATATTAAGGTTGCCGAGGGATTTCCGGTAATTAACCATATGGCCAGTATGCCGGTCGAACCTGCTTAGTCCCGATGATGTGCCAATCCAAAGATTCTGGTTATTATCCTCATAAATGGTATTCACCAGGTTGTTGATGAGGCTGGTGGTATCATCAATATTATTCAGCCATGAGTCAAATGTTTTCTGACCTTTCTTCAGCCGGTTCACCCCCCATGAGGTAGCCACCCAAAGGTCTCCCTTGTGATCAAACAGTACCTGAAAAGTCCAGTCGTTTGAGAGTTTAGCCGAAGCATTACTGTAATGGATGAATTGATTCAGTTTACGGTCGAATTTGTCCACGCCTTTTCCATGTATGGCAATCCACAAATTGCCTTGATCGTCCTCAGCAATGGAGCGTACATCATTTCCCGCAATGGTGGTATTGTCATCGGGATTGTGACTGTAATGGATGAACCTTCCGGTTTTATAATCGTACCGGTGAAGTCCGTCGAAATAGGTTCCGGCCCACATGGTGCCCTGTTTGTCGCGAAATAAGCAAAGCAGGCTTCCCCGGCCTGGGCTGTATTTGTCAGCGGGGTTATGCCGTAACCGTTTGACATTGACTGTTTGCCAATTAAAAATGTCAATACCACCTGTATGATAACCCATCCAGAGGTTGCCGTATTTATCTTCACATAATGCTGTGATACTTGAATTTTCAGTGATCCATGGTTGATTCCCCGAATTGCTGAAATGCCTGAACCCTTTTCTGACAATACTCACACCAACTCCTCCCGGATCGTGGTTCACCCAGTAGTTGCCCTGTTTATCCTGAAATATTCCCTTTGCATTTGACCTGACAGCCCTGGTAATTTGATAATCGGAGTAATAACCATATAAGTACCCGGAATTCCGGTCGACAAATTTCAGGCCTGTGTGGTCGACCGACCAGGCGTTTCCTTCCCGGTCAATATAGGTAGAAACCACCATG
>JAFGVG010000284.1 GCA_016938095.1 Bacteroidales bacterium | reverse complement strand
TGGTTAACTACGGCGGGAATCCCTCGTGGTCGCCCGATGGCGAAAAGATCATCTTCGATGGCGATGATGAGATCTATCTGATGAATGCTGACGGGTCGGATGTTCAGAAAATCCCTTTGTCCATTGGGGCACGACAGGTAGTGTGGATCGAATAAAAAAAAGACGCCGCAAAACGGCGTCTTTTTTTGTTGCCCCGCTAGGAATCGAACCTAGAGTCTTCTGATCCAGAGACAGACGTGTTGCCAATTACACTACAGGGCAAAATCACCTTATGAGAAAGGAGATGCAAAAGTATAAAGAGTATTGGTTTTTTCAAAATAATCTGTGAAAAAAGACTCGATGCTGGATACTTGATACTGGATGCTGGATGTGTGAGTATCGTGTTTTGGGAGTTGGTATTTGAGGAGGGAATTGAATTAAAAGGGACAAGTGACAAGGGACGAGAAAGGGACAAGAGACGAGGGAAAAGTGACAAGGGGTGTGCAGAGGATTGTGATTTGGGTAGTGGAAGGAACGTATTACCTGGGAAGGGATTTGATTAAGCCTGTTATCATCCTGATAATTTCCTGTAGGTCATTTATCATGTTTGTGCTTTCTGGTTCATCAATATAGTTCAGGTTTGTTGAAATAATAAATTGCGTTTCAAGTTCTACTGATGAGCAAAGTGCAATATGCAAAAAATGAACGTATTCATTGGTTGTCTTTCTGGCACTTCCCTCTGCAATGTTTGAAGGAATTGAAACAGCTGCACGCCTGATCTGACTTATTATACCAAATTGCTCATCTTTCGGAAAATTTTTCGTCAACTGATAGACTTCCGTTACAAAAGCGATGCTTTTTTGCCATACCTGCAAATCCTTGTGTGTTTTCATTTTGCTTGATATTAAAACCTTAACTATTTAAATAATAACTAATAATCCTAACTCAACAGATCCTACACACAATTCCCGCATACAAAAATCACCCTCAAATCCCACAAACAAGACTCTCACTCAAATCCCACACCCAACTCGTCCCTCGTCTCTCGTCACTTGTCACTTGTCACTAACTTGTCCCTCGTCCCTTGTCCCTTGTCACTGCTTCAAAATCTTCGCCCAATCATCCTTCAGTGTTACCGTGCGGTTGAAGATGATCTTGCCGGGCTTTGAATCGGTATCCACACAGAAATAACCGGTACGCTGGAACTGGTATTTTTCACCCGGTTTGGCATTGGCCAGTCCCGGTTCTGCCTTGGCAACAATTACTTTCAGCGAGTCAGGATTCAGGTTGGATTTCCAGTCCTTCCCTTCCTCCACATCGTCGGGATCGGGCACCATGAAAAGGCGCTCGTATAACCTGACCTCCACATCGAGCGCATGATTTGCAGATACCCAGTGTATGGTGGCCTTCACCTTGCGGTTGGCGCCTTCGAGACCGCTCCGGGTGGTGGGATCGTAAGTGCAGTTGATCTGCCGGATTTCCCCGGTTTGCTCATCCTTATCCACACCGGTGCATTTGATGATATAGCCATTCTTCAACCTGACTTCGTTGCCCGGTGAAAGGCGGAAAAACTTTTTCGGCGGATCTTCCAGGAAGTCGTCGCGCTCGATAAAAAGCTCCCTGGAAAACGGAATCTTGCGGGTGCCTACACTTTCATCTTCGGGATTGTTTTCGGCTTCCATCATTTCAACCTGACCTTCGGGATAGTTCTCGAGCACCACCTTAACCGGATTGGAAACCACCATCACACGCAGGGCCTTTTTATTGAGGTCTTCGCGTACCAAATGCTCGAGCAGGGTAAATTCGATAATATTCTCGCGTTTGGCAATGCCAACCGTTTCAACGAAGTTAAGGATCGACTCGGGTGTGTAACCCCTGCGGCGTAATCCGCAGATGGTGGGCATACGCGGGTCGTCCCAGCTGCTTACATAACCTTCGTTCACCAGCTGCAACATTTTACGCTTGCTCATGATGGTGTAATTCAGGTTCAGCCGGGCAAATTCAATTTGCCTGGGCCGGTAATCGCCGTCGGCAATCTGGTCGAGGCACCAGTCGTATAACGGCCTGTGCACTTCAAATTCAAGGGTGCAAAGCGAATGGGTGATGCCCTCGATGTAATCCGACTGTCCGTGGGCCCAATCGTACATAGGATAAACACACCATTTGTCGCCGGTGCGGTGGTGATGCGCGTGTTTAATGCGATACAAAACCGGATCGCGCATGTGCATATTGGGTGAGGTCATGTCGATTTTTGCCCGCAACACCTTGGAGCCATCGGGAAATTCGCCGTTTTTCATGCGCATGAACAGGTCGAGATTTTCTTCAACCGGCCTGTTACGGTAAGCGCTTTCTTTTCCGGCTTGCGTGGGAACGCCACGGTGTGCCGATATTTCTTCGGCGCTGCACTCATCCACATAAGCTTTGCCTTTGCGGACAAGCAACAAAGCCCATTCAAAGAGCTGATCAAAATAATCCGATGCATACCGGGCTTCGCCGGCCCATTGAAAACCAAGCCACTGAATATCTTCCTTGATGGCATCGACATATTCCACGTCTTCGGTAACGGGATTGGTATCGTCGAACCGCAGGTTGCATTTGCCGTTGTAATTACGGGCAATGCCAAAATCGAGGCAAATGGCCTTGGCATGGCCTATGTGTATATAACCGTTGGGTTCCGGTGGAAAGCGTGTTTGTATTCTGCCATCGTTTTTCCCATTCCGGAGATCCTCTTCCACAATCTCCTCGATAAAATTCAGTGTTCTCGCGTTCTCAGTGTTTTCCATAAAATCAGATGTTACCGGTTGGTTGACAACCAAAAACAGCAAATGTAAAAAAAACTGTCCACCATTATCATTGCCCTGAAAAGATTATTTTTGCAAGGGCTAATACATCGGCCTGGTGATTGTATTATTTTATTTGAGATCCAGGAATGAGGATATGGTTTTGTATAATGACAATACATACTATAAGTCATACTTCGACAAGCCTGCCTGCCGGTAGGCAGGCTCAGTATGACCATTCGATAAGCCTGCCTGCCGGCAAACAGGCTTAATATGAAATGCCAGTCACCCTGAGCCTGTCGAAGGGTGATTTATTGAAATTACTTATATAAAAACAGATTGTTAATGGGAAAACTAGTGCTGGAAAACATGGCGTTTTACGCCTATCATGGGCATTTTGCCGAAGAGCAGCGCATTGGCGGCAGGTTCAGGGTGGATATGGACATAGAAACCGACTTCAGCAAAGCTGCCGCGACCGATGATCTCAACGATGCTGTTGACTACAGTCGTATTTACGAACTGGTTAAAGCCGAAATGGAAATCCCTTCGAAATTGCTGGAGCATTTAGCCAGGCGCATTGCGGATACCACCTGTTCCTTTTCGGAAAAAATCACCAGGGTAACCGTAACCGTATCGAAATTGAACCCCGCCATTGGCGGCAATATGGAAAGCTTCAAAGTGATTTACAGTCGATGACAAAATCAAAAGGTAAGTTAAAGCGATGTCCGGCCTGCGGCCGGTTTTTCACCTGCCAGGGCGATGACGACTGCTGGTGCGAGAAGGTGCGGATCAACCCGCGCGAGCTGAAGATCATTATGAATACCTACACCGATTGTCTGTGCCCGGCCTGCCTTAAAAAATACGAGGAAAAATAATCCAAAACCCCTATCCTATGGCATTAAACGTAAAAAAAGCTGAATATTTCAGCACAATCATTGTTGATGACGCAAGTAAGGCCCATCAGTTGCTTGCTGTGTTTGCCAAAGCAGGTATCGGCCTGTTGGCTTTTAAGGCTGCACCCGCCGGCCCAGGTCGCACCCAATTTTCGGTATTCCCGAATGACCCTGAAAAAATGAAAAATGCTGCCGCAGCAGCAGGCATACTGTTGGACGGCCCGCATCCAGCCCTGATTGTAAAAAGCGACAGCGACGAACCGGGAGAATGTGCCGGTGTTTTCGAAAAGCTTTCACGGGCAGGTATTCATGTATACGAAGCCTGCGGTATAGCTGATATTAAGGACAGTTATGGCATTGTGCTTTATATGACACAGGGGGATTGTGAAAAAGCGCTGGCAGTTTTTAGGAATTAATTAGCTGCAGGCCAAAATACGTGCAGATAGCGGATTACCTGCGGTGATCACGGTTTTTGGTTGTCCTGCTCAACAAAATCCCTGCCCGCTTGTCAGCGGGATATGGTATTTTTTATTTGCCGTTCTCTGCAAACTTTGGTTTGCGGTCACCGCAAATAAAAAATCCCTGTTCTGCAAAGCAGAACCAGGGATTTTGTTGAGGTCTCTGGCGGATTTGAACCGCCGTAAACGGTTTTGCAGACCGCTGCCTAACCCCTCGGCCAAGAGACCATTTTTTCCGGACTGCAAAGATATAAAAAATCTATAATCAGAGAGGTTTTTTTAAGATAATGGTGACCAGTATCCGGGGTTTTGCACATGCAAACAAACTTATATTGCTATTTTACCAAAAATTTGCTATTATTGTATTACAATACACCTGAGATAGTTAAAGTTTAAATTAGTTTGTAAGTAATTGCGTTGATACTTTTAAATGGATTGCTGTTAAAAGTAAAAACAATTATGATGAAAGTTTTAAAATATTAAAAAATGGACCATTTAAACAGTCTCCTGAATAAACCCATTTGGTTTTTTGTTGCTTTATTTCTTATTGTTCAATGCAAAAAGGATGATGTTACCGGAGTAAAAATTACCGATCCCAAGTTTCAATCTGCCCTAATCGAACAAAATGTTGATGTTGACAAAGATGGTATCATTAGCAGAAATGAGGCGGAAGCTGTTACTGAGCTTTATTTAACCAACCTTCAAATAAATGTACTCTCTGGCATAGAGTACTTCACAAATTTAAAAGTTCTTGATTGTTCCAATAACAATCTGACAACCCTGGATTTGTCGAAAAACACCCTATTAGAACAAGTGATTTGTTATTCAAATAAATTGCAGCATCTGGGAGTTTCAAACCTGTCTTTTCTCTATTTGTTGAACTGTCAGAATAACATACTGCCTCAGTTAGCTCTCACTGGATGTGGTAGCATTATTGAACTAAGCTGTTCAGGGAACAAGCTAACAGAGTTAAATCTTTTAAATATTGAAGTGCTGCAATATCTGAGTTGTGATGGAAATTTGCTGTCAAATTTGGATATATCCGTATTGACGAATCTAAAGGCATTATCTTGCAGCGGAAATCAGCTTTCTTCTCTTGATTTGTCAAAGAACACTGCATTGATATCATTACGGCTTGATAACAATCCGGTAAATTCAATAAATGTTGACAAGAATACAGAGCTTGTTTCATTTTCGTGCATAAACAATGGCCTCACACAACTGGACATTTCCAACAATACTAAACTGAAGGAACTGCAATGTTGCAATAACATGTTAACCAGTTTATCGCTTTCCACAAACACAGCATTGCAATCTGTTGATTGCTCCATGAATAACCTGTCCACTCTTGATCTTTCAAATAATGGAGAACTCTATTCTCTGATGTGCGGAAACAATCAACTTTCTACCTTGGATATTAAAGGCACTGCAATGTCTGCAGACCTCTCTGTTAGCACATTGTTAATTAACAATATGCCTAGTCTTGAAGAAGTATTCGTATGGGAACTTCCTTTCCCTCCCCCTGATTTCTTTTGGCTGAATTTCGAAGGCAGTCCCAATGTGACATTCTTAATTGATAACGAATAGAAGTCTATCAATCTTCTTAGCATGCCATCATAGCTTTCACACATGCCATTGCATTTGATTTTTGCAATGATGTTGTTCGTGCCGAATTTTTCGTTTACTTTCATGGCATCGAAATAAGCATAGTCTATGAATAGCGCATTAGTCGCGGCCATATACGTACTCGGGCCTATACTGCTGCTTTATGGCTGCAAACGGTCGGCATGGTTGAACCAGTTTGGAACGGTCGGACTGGCTTATATTTTCGGCATCCTCCTCGGCAATATTGGTCTGATTAAGCCCGAGATGAAACCGCTGCAGGATAATCTCACCTCTGTTACCATTGCCCTGGCCCTGCCCCTGCTGCTATTTTCCATCAACATCAAACAGTGGTCGCGCTTAGCCCTCAAAACCGGAATGGCCATTCTACTGGCCATCTTTTCGGTATTGCTCATTATTGCCATCGGTCACTTTTTCCTGAAAAACCACATTGAAGAATCCTGGAAAGTATCCGGACTGATGGTCGGCGTATACATCGGCGCCACCGCCAACATGGCATCGATTATGAAAGCGCTTAACGTGGATCCTGAAACTTTTGTACTGGTGAATGCCTATGATATCCTCATCTGCATTCCCTATTTCTTTTTCCTGATCACCAAAGCCCAGCCATTGCTTAACAAGGTGCTTCCG
>JAFGVG010000035.1 GCA_016938095.1 Bacteroidales bacterium | reverse complement strand
CGAAAAATTTGCCATGTGGATGCTGCAAGAATTCGAATACAACAAGCAAACCGTTATGCTGGCTCCCGGTTCGGGGTTTTATACAACCCCCGGTTCGGGAAAACAGGAAGTGCGAATCGCCTATGTACGGAACCTGGATGACCTGAAGAATGCCATGGAATGCCTGAAACGCGGACTGGAACAGTACCCGGGAAGGGTCTGATACTGGTTACTGGATGTTGGACCTGCCTGCGCCTGCCGCTCCGGCAGGCAGGTGTGTGCGTATTGGGAATTGGGGTTTGACAACGGTAACCTCACTGATATCAGTTATTTTTTCATTCTTTCATTCTTTCATTCCTTCATTGTCTTGGCTCTTGGATCTTGGATCTTGGCTCTTGGCTCTTGGCTCTTGGCTCTTGGCTCTTGGATCTTGGCTCTTGGCTCTTGGTTCTTGGTTCTTATAACTCCAGTTTAAGCTGTGTCGGTAACACGGCATCAAAAGTATCAGTAGCAACAGCAGCAGCAGTAATAGAAACCACCTCGCCCGGCGAATGCCTTGAAGTAAGATAAATCTGGTAGCGTTGGCGCAGCTCATTGAATCGCTCCATGGCCTTTTCGGGGGTGTTGTTTTCGGCTGACAGGTGACTCAGAAACACTATCTGAAGCTGATTACCCGAGTGTCTACTGATCAGGTCAAATGCCTGGTCATTTGAAAGGTGACCATGATCTGAAGCAATCCTCCTTTTCAGCGGCCAGGGATAACGGCCTTCCCACAACATCTTCTCATCGTAATTGGTCTCCAGGAAAAGCGCATGACAATGGCTCACTTCCCGGATCACATTTTCACAGGCAACACCTATATCGGTAAGTACCCCGGTATGCAATCCGTTATAACTGATCCTGAAAGAACAGGGTTGTGCTGCATCGTGGTTCTTAAGGAAAGGAAATACACTGAATGAACCTACGGCAATCTCGGTTCCGGGATCAAAAAACCGGGGCGCCTGGGGTTTGTGATTGTTATACATGGCAGCATACGTCCGGCGGGTGACATACACCGGTACCATTAGCTTTTTGCTTAGTACCTTCGCGCCGCAGACATGATCGGTATGCTCATGCGAGATAAAAATAGCTTTCACCAGGGCCGGATTGAGGTTTTGCTGCTTCATCCGGTTCATAATCTGACGAGCCGAGATCCCTGCATCAACCAATACCGCCTCCCGGTTATTACCTATATAATAACAATTACCGTTGCTTCCCGATGCTATGGCACAAAGCGTGAGCATAATCAAAAACAGATCAAAAGTAAACGTACAAAAGTAGTCAACTTTGGGAAGCATTTTCGCTACAAAACAATAATTACATCAACTCCTCCAGCTCAATGTCTTCGATTATGCATTTTTGGCCAATACAATTTTCTTATTGAAAACATCTACAATTTCCGAAAAGAATTTTCTGAGATCATAGTACTCATGATTTTGGTAAACAGCCTTCTTAAACCTGTAAGTTCCGTCAACCCTCACTTTCCCATGTTCGTCGGTTACCTGGTAGTGAATCTGCACCAACGCATTGTCGGCATCAACGCTATTATCTGTTTTAACCAGTTGATAACCCTCGGGGACATCAATCAAAGTGGTAAAGGAAGAGCTTTGCGGGTAAATCATATCCACCGGGTAGGCCCTGTAACTCAGTTTTAACGGATTCTCGGCAAGGGCCAAACCGGGAAAAGGAGTTATCAGTATATTGTCGCCCACCGTTTCTGTCGCTATCTGCAATTGATATTGATACATAAAAGGCAAATCAGGTTCCTTTTCATTTTTCACGGTAAGTTCACCGTTAAGTTCAATGCCTTCTGCGGTAAGATCCCGGGCAAATTTTTCGGCATCGGAATGGAATTCCTGACGTTTTTCCAAAGCCGAATGACCTTCTGCCACAACCCTGATAGCAATTGATGCCGAATCCACCTCGGGATTCAGCTTGATATGAATGGTGTCTGTAATCACAGCGCTGCTACCATCGGCAAGTCCGGCCCACCCCACCTTTTCTTCGTTTACAATAAGTCCTTTTTCATTAATGCACCGGGCAGGCAACATGCCAAATGGTGCCAGGGGCATTGTAGCATCAAGCAGTATCTGTTGTTCACCATTTTTAACCAATACCAGCACATAGTTGAAGAATTGTTGAAAAGGGTAATCCAGGGGGATTTTCCCGTGATTTCGTGTACTTACCAATACTGGATAAGCCTCAACGCCTCCGGCGTTTAGCAGAGTGCACAGAAAAAGATTAATATCTGCACTGTTACCGGTTTTGGTTTTAAGAAAATCCTTAACATTTTGACTGGCAAATTTGTCATTATACCCATTCCAGTTGTAGTTCAATTTAACGTACTGACATATACGCTTTGCCTTTTCGAGGTTTGTTGTTGCATCCAGATCAATCGCTGGTAATATTTCCGGGGCATTTCGGCTGGCCGACTTTATGTAAAGCCCGAAATCACTATGCTTTTTCAACTCCTTAATCAGCATGGGCCATGTGGTCATAATTTCAACAACTGCGCCGTTGGGATAATGTATCTTGGCCAGTTGGAAGTCTATCTTCATGATATAATCATTAATAGAGGTGATAAAGGATTCATCCCTGAATGCCGGCAGGTTTCTCATCCCAAACGTGTAAACGTTGTCAGTGTATTCAATACTGCCATACCTTCTCTTCATATTATCCGGAGCATTTCTGAAAACATCAAACTTTGATGCGCCCTGGAAAAAATAAGTATACTCATAAAACGGGATCATGCGGGTTGTATACTCACTGTAAACGGTGGGTATCCTGCGTTGAAAATCCCAGTCCCGTAAATTGAACAGATAGGGCGATTGTATCTTATACCTGTACTCAATTATGGACCCTTCCTTCACATCGGGCATGGCAAACTTCTTCACCATCCAGTGGTCATTTATCTTTTCATCAAAGGATTGCTCCAGGTTCAATTTGGTTTTTCTGATCTGTCCGTTTTCAATGTTATAGGTAAAGCCCTCTATCTCGAGGATCCTTTCGAGCTCAAGGTTTTCAACATAGTAAGGTATCTCTATCTCTCCGTATTTAAGTCCGGCGTTTGTGAATATCTTGATTCTGGTTCTGCGTTCAAAAAGCAGATCAAACCCGTTATCGCTGTCATAAAACCGGGCATCGCCTACATCATAAATCACCAAAGCCTCAGCAAGTTTATCGCGACTGTATTCTTTCATCATCAATTCATCGGCATAAATTCCACCGAATTCCGGAACCGGAGTCTGTGCCGGAGCTGAAAACACCGTCTGGAGCAGGTAAACGGCGATAATAAAAAGGTTTTTCATGGTTAATGGATTAGTATTTTGCGTTTTTCATCGGTTTTTATGGCATTGTAAAACCCATAAAATTCAGGGTATTCCTCAGGTGCATAATAACCCCGGTTAATACACACATTCCTCAGTACAATCACCCTGTTCCCTTCTGTTTTGAATAAAATCCTGTACCATCCATATTTCCCGGAAATGGAGGTAGGCTCAGGTAAGTCAATAGACGATATTCCATCCGGAAGATGATACACCAACGTATCATGTGATGAAACCGGATAGGGTATGTAAACCGGCAAGCGTCTGGTTTTTGGGGGAGCGAAATAAGGAAGATCAGCAGGTAAAAATGAAAAATAATAATCTTCTTCAATAACTTCCAGCAGATTTTTCACCTTCAGTTTTGAAATAAGGGTTACAAATCCCGAATCCCTACCCGGCTTATGAAGCTCCCAAGCTTCGAGGTGATAATCGGCAAACGGTAAAACATTGTGCATTACCTTATTGATTACATCCGTGTTGTAATCGGTTAGCAAATCGTTATACGCTTCAAAGCTTGGCCCTCTGAGTGAATACCTTAGCAGAAGCCCTGTTTCTCCGGACTTCTGCAGACTAAAATCAATGCGTCTTCCATCGGTTACATCACGCAGTTGTAAAACGGGCGTTCTGATCAGCCGGCTGTTCTCTTTTTCAACCAGCAACGCGTATCTGTTCTGAATAAAAGTCCCTGTATATCCAAAAGGATTACTTTTATTGGTATTCTCAAGCCAGATGGTATCGCCATCAATTGGCACAGTTAAAACAACATGATTGAATTGTTGCGAGGGAAAGTCTTTTTCAATTTCACCTGACCGGGCTTCGGCATATACTTTGGTGTAAAACGAAGGTATATTTGCAACCTCCAGCAGCGCTTTCATATAATTGGTCAGTGCCTTACAATCGCCATATTTGTTTACTGACACATAAGATGCCGGATAGGGTTTCAATCCGCCAATATCGATAGAAACATTGATGTAACGTATATTGTCCTGCAGGTAATGATAAAGCGCCTTTATTTTTTCGTGTTTGTCCGGAATGTCTTGAATCAGGCTCTTCACTTTGTTAATTTCCAGAGGTGGTAAATCATTTAGCCCTTCCAGTAAACGATATTGCCAGTTCCCATAAGATTGCCAGGTTTGCATGCTTCCGGGAATACCATAAAGAAAGTTAACCGGTACAATATGGACAAAGGGAAGCAGGTCTTCGGGTTCGGGGCTAAACACTTCTTTTTTGTACGATCCGTCATATCGGGTTTTCCAAATGGTTGTTCTGGTTTGACCGTCGGTAAAGGTCAATGGTGAATCAATCCGGGCAGCCTTAATATTCACAGGATACGTAACCGGGTATTTCAGGGTAAGCAAAGCTTCCCGTGTGGGTATATCGGTATCAACAACAGGAAACCAATGCGATATGGATAAAAATTGACGGGAAGTCTTACGGTAGGTGTAGCAGATTCGATAAGGATATTGGTTATGTTTAAGCACAAAACTTTTCACGTAACGGTCTTCATAAAATGAAAAACTGGCGAATGCATTGGCCTCTGTAATCTCCTGTTTCCTGAGATGCCTGATCAGATGACCCCGGCTGTCCTCAATCCAGGCCGACAGGTTTTCCACAGGGCTTTCCTTTTCATAAAACAACTCTATTTCCGAATACAATTCCCCGGTTCGGTTATTGATCTGAAGAATCACAGAATCGATAACTGTCAGTTTATCATTAACAATCTCACATTGCTGATGGTATTTAATAACCTCACAATTAAACCCGGTGGAAAAAGTCCGGTTAACAAAGCACACTAAACCTACAATTAATAAAACAGAATAACGCATAGGGGCCATTTGAAAAAACAATGCCTGTTGGAACGCTTGCGTCCGGAAAGGCTTCTTTAATCCAAATATAATGGTTTGATAATTATTTTCTTATTAATTGCCGGAATATTTTCACTTACTGCCCGCAACAATTGTCCGGATAGTCAAAGTTTTGTAATTTGGCCTGAATAATTCACTTCAACAGCAGAAGGTTTATGTTTCATGAAAGCTAAAAGACGAAAAATAGAACTGGTAGTTGTTTCAGACGTTCACCTGGGCACATTCGGATCGCAGGCACGTGAACTCAACCGTTACCTGATGAGCATAAAACCGAAAACGCTCATTCTCAACGGCGACATTATTGACTTCTGGCAGTTCAGAAAAAGGTACTGGCCCGATACGCATATGAAGGTGGTGAAAACCATCCTGAACCTGGCAGCCAAAGGCACCGAGGTACATTACATTACCGGTAATCACGATGAGACCTTGCGGAAATTTGCCGGAATAGACGTTGGGCATATCGACATCCTCAACAAGCTGGAATTAACACTAAACGGAAACAAAACCTGGTTTTTCCACGGCGATGTATTCGATTTAGTGCTTCATAACAACAAATGGCTGGCTAAACTAGGCTCGGCAGGCT
>JAFGVG010000034.1 GCA_016938095.1 Bacteroidales bacterium | reverse complement strand
GTCATAGGGTATCGGAAGCCGGCTGTGTTGCTGGAAATACAGGAGACAGGCATCCTTCCATATCTGGGCATCCCTGTAATGACGCCGTAGTTTGCTTTGTACTTCGGCAAAACGCTGTGCGTCCACATAGGGCTCTGCCTTGTCCCATATTTTCTGGAAATCGCGTACCTCGAGCAGACCCTCTTCATAGTGGTAGCTTAGCTCATCCCATAGGGTTTTGCCGCTTTTCATTTTATAGGTCCATGGAAGCCGGTGAAACCACAACAGGTAAACATCCGGGCAGGTTGCCGGATCATTAAATTGTGAGGCAAGTGGTTCATGGTATTGATCCACCGCATTGCTGCCCTTTCGGGTACGGTCAAACCCAATTTCCAGCGTATCGGCACGGTGATAGTAGTATGGGGTCCAGTCGGGTCGCACACCCTTAGGCGCCTCCCAGGGGCCGGGGCCATAGTGATGTCCTCCGGCAAAAATATGATGAAGTCCCAGTGGCATCATGTAATTAACAGCAGCCTCGCGACTTCTGAGCATCATGTCCTTTACCGGATTCAGGAAGTGTTGTTGCCAGTTGGCTGTGCTTAAACCTTTTTGTTTAGCTTTTTCAGGCAGAAAGGTAAGCCTGATCCATTCATCTGCAATTTCTTCGCTGGTAAGATTATGGTTCCAGGCCAGCCGGCCGAAAGCGAACCAGTTGGCTTGTGCAAAGTGATGGCCACACCAGTTGGCATCGAGGCCTATGTTGGCTACCCCGGCAATGGCAGTGTGTTTCTGAGGGTAGATGCTACCGTCGGTGCATCGTGCAACCGTGCTGCCAGGTCCCTGTTGGTAAGTATCGCTTTGCAGGCATTCTTCCCACATGGGTGCGAGAAACACCAGGTGTATGGAATGACCCAGGTATTCCTGCGTAATTTGCAGCTCGGCCATAACCGATGTTTTTTTCATGGCACCGAAGAGCGGGCTGAAAGGTTCGCGGGGTTGAAAATCAACGGGGCCGTTTTTCACCTGGATGATCACATTATCACGGAACTGGCCGTCGAAAGGCATGAATTCGAGATAAGCCTGTTTGGCTCGGTCTTTTTCCTCGGGGCTGTATACAAAAGCCCGCCACATGACAATTCCCTCATAAGGTTTTAGTGCATCGGCCAGCATATTGGCTCCGTCGGCATGGGTACGTCCAAAATCCTGGGGTCCGGGTTGTCCCTCGCTGTTGGCTTTGACCAGGAAACCTCCGAAATCGGGTATCAGCTGATAGATTTCCTTTACTTTGGCATTCCACCATTTCACCACTTCCGGATCATAGGGATCCGAAGTTTTCAGCCCCCCTAGTAAGGCTGGAGAGGAGAAATTGATAGACAGGTACACCTGAATGCCATAGGGTCTCATGATGTCTGCAATGACTTTTACTTTAGCCAGGTAACCGGCTGTGAGCACAAAAGGAGATGCATTCACGTTGTTCAGCACGGTGCCGTTTATGCCGATCGAAGCATTGGCCCGGGCATATTCCAGCCATAGGGTTTTGTTGTCCTCGGTAATGGCCAGCGAGTCGGTTCCGCTGCGCCAGAAAATGGAACGGCCGGCATAGCCGCGCTCTATGGTGCCATTGGGATTGTCCCAGTGATTCAGAATTCGCCTTTCATACGAAGGGTTTACAATTTCTTCCGTAAGCTGTTTCCCGGTATACTGTCGCCGCAGCATTTCGTAAACGCCATATAAAATACCGGCTTCGGTATTTGCCTGAATCCCCGATGCGGTAATACGGAACCCGTCGTTTTTAAGGGCTTTGTCGCGTTTTACTTGCAGTGTAACGGAGGCACCGGGTTGCCCTTTCCAGCCTGCAATCAGCTCCTGCCGGGCAATATCCAGTGTTGCTGACTTGCCCTGGCAAATTACAATAACCGCGTTAGGGGAGTGAGGGGCAAGCCATAAGTCATGACCATTTCCGGCGTTGATTTTAAGTGAAATAACACCAATAACCAACAGAATGATAATTCTTTTCATAAACAACATTTTCAAAAGTTTACATCTTCAAATATAGGTCAAAATTTAAAACGCCTGACAGGCAACTGCCGTCTCCCTGAGTACATCCAAGGGTGACATCGCGCGAGGCTGTATAAAAAGTCTGCTCAAGCGCATACGTCATTGCGAACGTAGTATTGATTGTGCTTTTTTTGCACTGTTGATAGCTGCAATCACCTTCCGCTATTACTGGCGGCAAATTCTGAAGGGGTTTGGCCAAAGTGATCGTGAAAGCACTTCGAGAAGTAAGAGGGGGTAGAGAACCCGGTTTCAAAGGAAATCTCCGAAAAAGTCTGCCGGTTTTCCAGTATCAGCTGGGCTGCCTTTTTTAAACGGATTGTGCGGATGAATTCCACTATTGATAAGCCGCTGATGGCTTTAATTTTCCGGTATGTCTGTACCTTGCTTAACGAAACACATTGTGCCAGCTGGTCAACACTCAGGTTCGAATCGGTAAGGTTTGCCTCAATAAAGGCAGTAATCTTCTGCAGAAATTCTGCATCGAGCTTACCCGGCATGGCATCCTGTGGAATAAGCGATGTCTCTTTTAGGTTCTTTTGATAAACAGCCTGTTTAAAACTGATCAGGCTAATGATCTGTGCTTTCAGGTGATCGATGCTGAAGGGCTTGACCATGTATACATCAGCGCCAGTTTCCAATCCTTCAATTTGCTCTTCCACACTTGCTTTGGCAGAAAGCATGATAACGGGGATGTGTGATGTGATGACCTGGTTTTTAAGTATTTTGCACAATTCCAGACCCGATAATACAGGCATTTTTACATCTGTAATGATCAGATCGGGAATTATTTCACCAGCCTTTTTCAGCCCTTCTTCACCATCGGCGGCGACAGCTATCTCAAATTCAGCGGATAGTTCATTTTTAATATAGTTTCTGATATCCTGTTCATCCTCAACGAGTAGCAACCGATGGCGGTTTTCAGCCCTGGCAGTATGTGTTTTGTTTTCGACCGGCTGTATTATTTCTTTATTGTGGACAGGTTCAACGGTACCGGTGTTTATGAGATCGTCAAATCCGGGCTGTTTTAGCGGCAAATAGACATCAAAGCTGGTTTCGAGATTTGGTTCACTTTTCACTTCAACAATGCCATGGTGCATTCCAATAAAGCTTTTTACCAGTGCAAGGCCTATACCGGTACCCTGAACAGGGCTGTTTGATCCATGATTTACCTGGTAATACCGGTCGAATATTTTGCCAAGATCATCGTGGCTAATGCCTTCTCCGGTATTAATGACGGAAAGTTTAACATGCTCGATGTTTGCGTGCTGGCTCCTGGTGAGATTAACCATCACCATACCATTGGCCGGTGTGAATTTAAAGGCGTTTGACAGGAGATTGAATATCACCTTTTCAACCATGCCCTTGTCAATGGGAATTTCCAATTGCTCAAAGGAAGAGATGGTTTTAAAATCGAGATTCATCGTTTCAGCCATATTGTTAAACAACTGGCAGGTCTCATTTACCAGCGAAACAATTTCGCAACGTTGAAAATCGGGCTTTAACCGTTCGTTTTCTATTTTGCTGAAATCTATTAATTCGTTGGTCAGCTTAAGCAGTCTGTTACTGCTTTTAAGTGCAAGTTTTACTTTTTCAGTGGTGGCAGCGGGCAGGTCCTTGTCCCTGGCCATGGCTTCCAACGGATTAATGATCAGGCTGAGTGGTGTTCTTAGCTCGTGGGAAATATTGGAGAAGAATTCGGTTTTCATTTTGTCGAGTTCCTCTATTTTTCTCCGTTCAAACCGTTCCTTTTCCAAAATCGACTTCTGAAGCACTTTCCGGATCAACGCTCGCCGGTACAGAAATAATACACCCAGGACCAATAAAAAATACACGAAATAGGCAGGCAGGGTCAACCAGAAAGGCGGCAAATAATCAATGATGATGGTTCGCATTTGTTGCTCATGCGAATCGGCCAGCATAATGCTCAGCGGGTATTCACCCGATCGGAGTTTCGGAATGACAAGACTTCGCTGGCTTGCATTCAGCACAACCCAATCGGCATTGCTGCCAAGCCGGTATTTATACATAAGTTTGCCGGAGTTCATAAAATCAAGTGCAGCAAACTCTATACTCAGGGTATGATTATGTGGTACGCGAATGACTTTACAATCATTAATACCGGCATTGATAATCCGTGTACCGAAGTATTTTTCCAAGGGTATTACGGGCTTATTGTCGATTTTTATATCTGTAAAATACAGGGGCGGGTCGCCATGGTCCCTTTCAACGGAATCGGGGTGAATAAACACCATGGCTTCGTTGGTTGAAAACCCTATCAGGTTATCGCTGGTATGCACTGCTGCGTTGATAATGTACTGATTAAATTTGTCCTTGTCGGTATAGTAAAAATTGGTTATCGAAAAGTCAAGGGATAATATTTTTGAGATACCGTATGAAGTGGAAACCCATATATTGGCATTGTCGTCCTGGATAATATTGTTAATGTCATCGGAGCACAAACCTTTTGCAGCGGTGATCAGTTTTAAACTGTCATTCGAGGTATTCCAGCAATAGAGGCCGGCATGGGTTCCCATCCAAATGTTGTTCTGCTTGTCTTTATACACTTGTATCACATTTCGGGTCGACATGGAGTTATTGACCCCAGGCCGTCTGAAAATAAAGCGACCCGATGAAGTGGTTTCCACTTCCACCAAACCTGAGCCGAGTGTGCCAAGTAATAGTAGGTCTTTCTTCAGTTCAACAATGGAGGCGACAGGTGCAAAGGCTACTTTTTCCTCGTCATAACTGTCAAATGAAAAAACACAGGTGGAATTGATTTCCGTTAATTTATCGTTAGTTGCATACTGGCTTATTAGGTTTCCCTTCAGATCAATCATATGAAGGCTTCCCCATCCGCCTGCCCATAAACGTTCAGAACGATCCATATACAACGACAGAATATAGGAATTCGCCTCACTTTCCTTATTGGCCAGTCTGTTTGCATCAAAAGGTTTTATGGCAGGGTTCATTTTTCCGAAGAGCAGGTTTTCAACCATATCCTTTGGAACAACATATAGCCCTAATCGCTGAAATACCATCCATAAGTTTCCCTGACGATCCTGGTAACAGAAGTTCATTTTATTGCCCGGGAGTTGAAGTCCCCGTTTCGTCTGGTCAGTAAACTGAATGATCTTATTTGTCTTTGTATCAAACAGGAACAGTCCGCTTCCATTGGTTGAGATCCATAGTTTATCAGGGTTGGAGGATTGATTGACCGAACGTATTTCTCTGGAAACGTATTGTTCATTTTGCTTGAACAGGTTATAGGTAATAAATTTACTTTTCTGGTAGTAAAGTTTGGATAAAGCTGGCTGCATCTGGCCAATCCAGATTATTCCCGAAAGATCGATATACAAATCGTTGATAAAATCCGAT
>JAFGVG010000033.1 GCA_016938095.1 Bacteroidales bacterium | reverse complement strand
TCGTTGAGATCGAGAGACGAACCATTATTTTCGTAAAAACTTACCGGCAAAATATAGAAAGTGGATTTTCCGGGCACGTCTTTCCGGTAGACCCATGTGGGCATATAGCTGAAGTCTTCGAGAACGGTTCCGGCTGCCGTGCGGGCCAGCCTCAGTTCAACCAGTATGCCTCCGTCTTTGTAACGTGCACGCTGGTTAGAAACAAAATTACCCTGTGAATAAACCACCGGATGCACAATGGTTGAATCAGCGCTCGGGTAAAGCTTTATGGGTTGCACTACATGTGGATGCGAGCCAATGATGGCATCAGCGCCATGTTTACGCATAAATGCTGCCAGCTTTCGCTGTGTTGCGTTTTCTGTTCTGACATATTCTTCGCCCCAGTGTATGGTCACAATGGTATAGTCGGGTTGGGCCAGCCGGGCTTTTTCCAGGTCAAGCCGGATTTGTGCGGTGTCGATACGGTTAATGATAAAGGGTTTTTGTATGACAATGCCATTGGTACCATAGGTGTAGTTTAACAGGGCCAGTCGTATGCCTTTCTTTTCAATGATCAGGGGGTAATTGAGCGCCCTGTCGGCTGAATCGGAAAAGGTGCCGGTGTGGATGAATGCAAGCGAATCGAGCATTTTCAGGGTTCGCTTAAAGCCGTTCTTTCCGCGGTCGAGCGCATGGTTGTTGGCTTGTATGAAAATGTCAAACCCGGCATCGCGTGCGGCAACGGCAAGGGCATCGGGACTGGAGAATTGCGGGTAGCCTTTGTAGGGCGGGCCTGCCAATGTAACTTCGAGGTTGGCTACGGCAATGTCGGCTTGTTCAATATAGGGTTTTACATACCTGAAGGTGGGCTCGTAATTATAACTGCGGGTTGTGGCATCCCATGCACCCGTTATCTGCTCGTCGTGTCCCATCAGATCGCCGGCAAATACAATGGAAAGCCGGTTAGTGTCGGCCTGCTGCGAAAAGCCGGTAAGGGTTACCAGGCAACAAAGTAATATGGTTAATCGGGTCGTCAAATCACCATCCTCCCGACGCGCCTCCGCCGCCGAAACTTCCGCCTCCGCCTCCGCTGAAGCCGCCGAAACCACCTCCGCCACCACCGCTGAAACCACCCCCGCCAAAGCCGCCTCTTCCCGAGGTGAAGCTGCCCCAGTCGCTGTTGCGTGAGCTGCCACTTCCCATAAGCATCCACCAGGGGATGTTATGCTTGGGTGTATAATACCTTTTACTGCGAAAACTGCTAATTATTATTGCAATAAGAAAAATCAGGAAAAAAACACCTGCGGCGATGCCTCCCAGTTCGCCTCCCTTCAGGTAGTCATCCGCTGAATATTCCCCGCGGGTGAGCGACATGATCACATTGGTGGCTGAATCGAGACCGCCATAATAATTATTCTCCCTGAAGCTTGGGGTTATCACGTTTCCGACAAGCCTTTTGGCAATGGCGTCTGGCACTGCTCCTTCGAGGCCATAACCGGTTTGTATGGTTACCTTTTTATTGGCAGGGCTCACCAGTATCAGTAACCCGTTGTTTTTACCGGCCTGGCCTATTCCCCATTTTTCACCCACTTTGCTTCCGAATTCGGCAATATCATATCCCTGCAAATCGTCGTAAGTCACCACATAAATCTGGGTCGAAGTCTCGTTGTTAAAGGTGAGCAATTTGTTGTTGAGGGTAATTTGTTCCTGTTCGGTGAGCAGGTCGGTAAAATCATTCACCAGCCTGTAGGGCACCATAGGTTCGGGCAGGGTCTGTGCCTCTGCGACCAGGCAAAATAATAGCAAAGCCAGGCTCAGAAACCAGCGATGCGTGGAATAGGGGAGAATTATGTTATTCACTGGTGTCGAAAGATATTTCATTGGGTAATTCGTTTAGGTCACCTGTTTGCCTGGGGAAATGTTTTTTAAGCTGCTCTCCGGCCATTTTAACGCCGGCGGCCAGTCCCTCGGCAAATGCCCCGTCTTTAAAGTAGCTCTCCATCAAGGATTTTGTTTCGTCCCAAAAACCGGGCGCAACAATCCGGTTGATACCGGCATCTCCCAATATGGCAAATTCACGGTTTTTTATGCCAAAGAAAATCAACACCCCGTTACGTAATTCGGTTTTATGCATCTTTAACCGGGCAAATACCGTTGTTGCCCGGTTAAGCACAGAATCGTCGAATTGGGTTTCGACGTGTACCCTTATTTCTCCCGAAGTGTTTTGCTCTGCTTCATGAATGGCCTGTTCAATCAACTGACGGCCTTCGGGGGTAAAAAAATCTGTGGCATTCATGCAGGGAGCAATTAAAATTCAACTGTTGGCGCTACATCGGCACCTTCCTGTGCTGCAAAGTAAGGCCTTTCTTTAAACCCGAACCAGCCGGCAAAAATTACCGTGGGGAAAGTTTTGATGGCGGTATTGTAAAGCTGAGCCGTTTCATTGAATTTTCTCCGCTCGGTGCTGATACGGTTTTCGGTTCCTTCCAACTGGGCCTGTAATTCCAGAAAATTCTGGTTAGCCTTCAGATCGGGATAGTTTTCAGCTACGGCAATCAATCTTGACAAAGCTGAACTGATTTCGCCCTGGGCAGCCTGGAAACGCTTAAGGTCTTCGTCGGTCATGTTGGCAGCATCAATATTTATGGAAGTGGCTTTTGCCCTGGCTTCAACAACCTGGGTAAAGGTTTCCTGCTCGTGTTCGGCATATCCTTTTACCGTGGCCACCAGGTTAGGGATGAGGTCGGCACGCCGCTGGTATACATTTTCAACATTGGCCCAGTCGCGTTCAACCTGCTCGCGTAATGTTACCAGGCTATTGTATCCGCTGCAACCCCTGAACACTAACAGTACAAGAATAACTGCAACAACGATCCATATGATTCGGCTTGTTTTCATTGGTTAAGGTTTTATGATTCTACGTCCGTTTTTTTGTTTTCGAAAATAGCACATTGAAACGAATTTGGCATGAATTTCGCAAGATTAATTAAACGTAATGACAAGATTAACGTATAGAAAGCCGGCGACTCATCGTTCATTACGGTTGTCATGTTTTTAAATACATATGTTATTTTCTTACAGCTATGAGAAATTCAATCCTTAATAGAGGATCCCTTATCGCGGGTTTTGTTGCATTGGTGGTTGTCTTGCTGGTGTTCCATTCGTGCGAGGTGGCTGACGATTTGCTGGGATCCTCCGAAAACCTGGAAAAACTCGAGGGTACCTGGAGTGTTGAAGAAGAAAGCGAGTATTACAAATCCACTGCTTCGTCCATGTCGGTTTATACGGTCAGTATCACGCTCGACCCTGACAATATCAGCGG
>JAFGVG010000283.1 GCA_016938095.1 Bacteroidales bacterium | reverse complement strand
CCGCTACAACCGCCTACCCTTGCTTCCTTCCGGACCTGGGGGGATTCAGCAGGAGCTGGCCGTATGAGACTTACCCGGCGGTGCAAAACTATGAACTTTTATTAAATTTACAAAAGATAATACCGGATTAACCCCGGAAAGGTTAAAATCCCTATTTTTACCATACAAACAAAAACTATTAACCCCATGGATAAAAAACCTAACCTCCTGCAGCACACCATGACCTATGGCGCCATTCTGGGTGCCGTGTCCATTATCTTTTCCGTAATACTTTACATTGTCGGGTATATGCCCGTTAACTTCAAAAGAATTCTGTTGGTAAGCCTCATAGGCATTATCATTATGGTTTACTTTGTTGTTGCCGGTACAAAATCTTATCGCGATAAGTTTCTCGGCGGATACATTACTTATGGTCAGGCCCTGGTAACCGGTCTGCTTATTGTTGTTTTCGGAACCATTCTAAGCAGCTTCTACTCGCTTATTTTTAACCTGTTTATCGATCCCGAATACACCAACAGGCTCCTGGAAGCAAGCAAAGAATGGACATACAACTGGATGAACAACATGGGTGCTCCGGATGCACAAATTGAGGAAACCATGGAAAGGATTGAAAAGCAACAGGCCGAAAGCACTCCGCTCAAGTCTTTCTTCCAAAGCCTTTATTCCTCCATAATTTTCGGCACCATTCTTTCGCTCATCACCTCGGCTTTTCTCAAAAAAAGCCAGAACCCTGTTGCATAGATTTAATTCAACCTGTTGAATGATACCTGATATCTCAGTTGTTGTACCCCTTTACAACGAAGCCGAATCGTTACCGGTTCTGCACGAATGGATCGTGCGTGTGATGACCGAAAATCGTTTTTCCTATGAAATTATCATGGTGGACGATGGCAGTAACGACGGCTCGTGGCAGGTAATTGAAAAACTTGCCGCCACCGATAACCACTTAAGGGGCATAAAATTTCGCCGAAATTACGGTAAATCTGCCGCATTGCATTGCGCATTCACCATCGCCAAAGGCAGGGTTGTCATTACCATGGACGCCGACCTGCAGGACAGCCCCGACGAAATCCCCGGCCTGTACGAAATGATCGCCAATCAGCAGTACGACCTGGTGTCGGGGTGGAAAAAGAAAAGATTCGACAACAAGGTTACCAAAAACATACCCAGTAAATTATTCAACTGGACCGCCCGCAAATTCAGCGGAATTAAGCTGCACGACTTCAATTGCGGCCTCAAAGCCTATCGCAACGAAGTGGTTAAAGCCATTGAAGTTTACGGCGAAATGCACCGGTATATCCCACTGATTGCAAAAAAAGCGGGATTTACCAGCATCGGCGAAAAGGTGGTGCAACACCGCAAGCGCCAGTTCGGTACCACAAAATTCGGGCTCGAGCGTTTTATAAACGGGTACCTCGATTTGTTGTCCATTTCCTTCATTTCGCGATTCGGCCGTCGACCCATGCATTTTTTCGGATTACTGGGCACTCTTATGTTTCTGGTGGGTTCAGGCATGGCCATTTACCTCGGCATCGACAAACTGATTTCCATTTCGCATCATGTAAGGGCCCGACTGGTAACCGACAGCCCTTACTTTTATATCGCGCTCACATCCATGATTATTGGTATGCAATTATTCACAGCAGGTTTTCTGGGAGAACTGGTTTCGCGCTCTTCCGCCAGCCGGAATGAATACCATATTGAAAAGGAAATCTAGAGCCAAGAGCAAAGAATAATGAAGAAATGAAAGAATGAAGAAATGAAAAAATAGAATGCTGGTTGCTGGGTGTTCTCCGAAATTCGGTGCCTGCCTGCCGGTCATGCAGGTTCGGTGTTCAGTATTCGGATGTTTAAAAGTAACAGGACAAGCACCCTTCAAGGGTTTTCAACCGCTTGAAGGGAACCCGAAACGCGATAGACATGATGATATTTAGTATTTTTCATTCTTTCATTTCTTCATTGTTTAACACCCTTTCAAACATCATCAAACATATTCCCCTAAGCTTCTTTGGTAATCTCCGGCTTTTCGCTTTCCTTTCCGCTACCCAGTATCATCCGCATCACAATGGCTTTTAACATGCCAATACCATAACCTGTAAGCATAACAAAAGCGGCATAAAGGCTGTGCAACCCGACAACCGGACTGCGATTCTGAAAGGTAGCATCCAAAAAAACCAGTATCATGTAAAAAATGACAGATGCCAACCAAAGCAGGAAGATTGTTTTCGAGAACAAAACAGTAAGTAACCCTCCGGCCAGGTAAAGCACAAATACCGCCGGTAACATATGTACCGGTTTCAGTGCATCTCCGTGCCTGATTTGGAGATCAATCCGCCCGCTCCCAAAAGAGTTAACCTGACGGTAAAACTTATAAAACGTAGTGCGGCGTTTATGATAAACATAAGCTTCCTCAATCAGTCCGGTTTTGTATCCACTCTTATACAGTCGCATACTCAGATCGATATCCTCCGACACCTTTAAACCACTGTATCCGCCAACAGCCTCAAATACCTCCTTACGGATACCCATATTGAATCCGCGGGGCTGGTAAGTCCCCACATGTTTCTTCCTGCCCCGGATACCGCCGGTGGTAAAAAAAGAAGTCATGGCATAACTGATGGCCTTTTGCCGGTTGTTAAAGTGCTCCCCTGCCCTGTCGGGTCCGCCATAAGCATCCACCGCATTTGATTGCAGGGCATTTTCAACCGCCATAAAATACTGCTGGGGAATCACACAATCCGAATCGAAAAACACAAGCCAGTCGCCGGTAGCATGTTCCACCCCCCAGTTACGCGATTCGCTGATGCCAAGCCCACGCTTGTGCAGGTGTTTTAGTTGCAGCTTTCCGGTAAACCTTTCCACTACCTGCTTAACGGAGTCATCCAGACTTCCGTCGGCCAAAATCACTTCAAAATTTTTCAATTGCTGACTTTCCAGGCTCATCAGCAATTCGCTAACCTCGTCGGGCCTGGAAAACGTAGGAACAATAACAGAAAAAAACATAGTCTTAATTCGATTCCGGTACTGAAAAATCCGCTACTTAACCCGCTCATCGTAGGTTGTTCCCATGGAGCAGTTTTCGCCTTTCAGCGTTTTCATTATCGCCTGCTTAATGGCATGGAAAATGATCACGTGAATATCTTCGGTGACTTCCATGTCGTTCACCGGAACGTGAATGGAGAGATCGGCCATATCCTTTATTTTTCCGCCCCTGAATCCGCAAAAAGCGACAGTGACAGCCCCTTTGGTTCGGGCCAATTCCATGGCTTTAACCACATTGGCAGAATTGCCGCTGCCCGAAATGCCAATCACAATATCTTTCTCTTTCACAAATGCTTTCAACTGTTCAACAAACACTTCGTCATACGACAGGTCGTTTGATATCGCCATCATACCCGAAATATTATCGTTCAGGCATTGAATCCTGAAGCGTTTATCGAGACCGTAGGATATCCCTTTCAAAAAATCGCCGGTTACGTGCGAGGCAGTTGCACCACTTCCGCCATTGCCAAAAATAAAAATGGTATTTCCGTTTTCCCTGGCTTTCAGCAACAGCTCAACCAGCCTGTCAATTGTGCTTATGTCAATCCGGCCAAGCGTATCGGATACCCGGTTGAAGTAAGCGTTAAATTCCGTATTCTTCATCAGCAAAATGAATTACTTTAGAGCCTTCGCGTTCAAAGGCAAAATCAAATTTTTCGAGAGGTTTAAGCGCTTCTATAAGCCTGGACTGTTTATCCTTTTCGCAATAAAAAAGCATAAAGCCACCGCCGCCGGCACCCAGCAGCTTACCACCGGTAGCACCGGCACGTAAACCTGCGTCGTATATTTCATTGATCTGCGAATTGGAAATTTGCGAGGCCAGCCGTTGTTTCAACATCCAGTTCTCATGAAGTATCTTACCAAAATGATCCAGTTGTCCGGTGTACAAACAATCTCTCAAGTCCGAGACCAATAGTACCATCGATCTGAGCACGGCAAATTTCTCCTCGTTCGAGGCATTTCGCTTTTGTTCGGTGAGAATATCGGATGCCTTACGCTGATTCCCCACATAAAACATCAGCAGGTTCTCCTGCAACTGCCGGTAAATTTCGTTTTTAACGTAGAGGGGTTCCACCCGAACGTCGCCATTCGGATGAAAGTGGATGATATTCAGCCCGCCAAAAGCAGCCGCATACTGATCCTGCTTGCCAATGGG
>JAFGVG010000282.1 GCA_016938095.1 Bacteroidales bacterium | reverse complement strand
TATTTCTTTAGGCGTAATTGCAAACCATAGCCGTCAAGCTAAGAAATTATTCTGTAGAATAAGACACTCACTTTATTAGCTTAAACTGAGTTTTGCAAATGCGATATCCCCCTTTGGAGGGGGTAGGGGGAGGACTTGCATGAATTCAAGCTTTTTATTTATATTAAAATAATACGCTAATATAAAACAATTGATAACGTGCTATAATCCTCCCCCAGCCCCCTCCAAAGGGGGATAGAACATTTACTAAGCTCATCTGAAATTAATAAAGCAAGTGCCTTGCTCTAAATAATAGTATGTTAAGTTGACGGCTATGGTCAGGAAACTACGCTATGCACTCAGCATTTTTAGCTGTAAAAGATGCCAATTATTTGACCGGTATATTCTTAAGGGTTTCCACCAGAAAATCCCAGAATTTCTGAACGCTTTCAATATGCACCTTTTCATCGGGTGAGTGTGGATGTCTGATGGTGGGACCAAACGATACCATGTCGAGGTTTGGATAAACCCCGCCGATGAGACCACACTCCAATCCGGCATGCACAGCTTTGATTTCCATATTTTTGCCGTACTTTTTTTGGTATACCGTATCCATCGTTTTCATTATGGTAGAATTCATATTGGGTTTCCACCCCGGATAAGCTCCGGTAAAGCCTGCACGTGCACCTGCCAGTTCAAACAAGGCCTTCATAACTTCTGCAAGGTTTTCTTTTGCCGAATCCACTGAACTGCGCAATAAACAACTTATAGCTATTTTCGGACCACTGGTTTTAATAATCGAAAGGTTGGTAGATGTTTCCACCAGTCCGTCAATACCATCGGTCATGCGGATTACCCCATTGGGACAACTGAAAACGGAGGCTATGAACCTCTTCTGCAAGCCCGGTTCCATAACCCGTGCCGGTTTGTCTTCAGGTGCAAGGGTGATTTGAAGATCCGGTTCGGTGACAGACAATTCCTTACGGACGATGGTGGTATACTTTTCAACAATTTCTTTGAAAAGGCTTACTTTGTCCTGCGGAACCAGCACAAGGGCATTTGCCTCGCGCGGGATAGCATTGCGCATATTGCCACCCTCGAACTCACATAAACGTAAGCCGGCTTCACGCTCTGCTTTGCGGAGAAGTCTTATCAATACCTGATTTGAGTTTCCCCTTCCCAGGTTTATATCAAGTCCGGAGTGGCCTCCTTTTAGTCCGGATACTTTTATATTAAATGGCTGATAATTTGTAGGTACTGCATCTGCCGCATAGTCGAATTCAATGTTGGCATCCTCACCTCCTGCACAACCAATAAAAAGCTCACCTTCGTCTTCTGAGTCGAGATTCATAAGGATATCGCCCTTAAGCACTCCCGCTTGCAGGGCAAAGGCACCTGTCATGCCGGTTTCTTCGTCTACGGTAAAGAGGCATTCGATCGGCCCATGCTGTAGGGATTTATCTTCCAGCAACGATAACATGGCTGCTACGCCAATACCGTTATCGGCACCCAGGGTTGTTCCGTTGGCCTTTACCCATTCGCCATCGATATAGGCTTCAATGGGGTCTTTTTCGAAATCGTGCTTTTTATCGGTATTTTTCTGGGGTACCATGTCGAGGTGCGACTGGAATACAACCCCCTGACGATTCTCCATGCCTGGTGATGCCGGCTTTCGGATAATGATATTGCCAACTTTATCGACCTTGGTATCAAGTCCGAGGTTCTCTCCGAATTTTTTCACAAAATCAACAACCAGCGCTTCTTTTTTGGAGGGTCGGGGAATTTGTGTAAGGCTTTTGAAATTCTTCCAAACGCCTTTTGGGGCAAGTGTTTCGATGTTTGTATTCATATGTTGTTTATTAATAGGTGACGTAAACCCTAAAATTACCCATATTCTGCCTTCTGTGCCAAGATTTTTGTCATAATTTTAGCAATGTGCCTGCCTCCTTTTTTGTCCGGTAAGGTTTGGCCGGCAGGGGTTACTTACCGCTTTTTTCACAGATAATTAACGTTTGCAACCGGAACATTTTCCTACTTTTGGCGTAATTATTATAATTGTAAATAAATCTGATATTTATGAGAGTTTTTATCATATTTTGTGCTGCTTTTCTGTTTACTGCAACTGTTGCTGCACAAAGCATTGTTAAATGGCATACCATTGAAGAAGCTTTTGAAATGGTTAATAAGGAGCCCCGGAAGATTATGATTGATGTATACACCGACTGGTGCAGCTGGTGTAAGGTTATGGATAATCAAACCTTTAGCCACCCGGTTATTGCTGATTATATCAATGCCAATTTTTACGCGGTAAAATTTAATGCCGAGCAAAAGACCGATGTGGTGCTCAACGGACAAACCTACAAGTACGTTAACAATGGCACAAGGGGTTATAATCAGCTTGCTGCCTCGTTATTGAACGGCCAACTGGGTTATCCTTCGGTGGTTTTCCTCGATGAAAAAACCAACATGATATACCCATTGCAGGGTTTTGTTAAAGCCCAGCCTTTCGATCAGATTCTCAAATTCATCGGCGGGGATGCCTATAAGACTACTAAATGGGAGGATTTCACTGCAAGCTATGTTTCACCTGTTTTGTAGATCAGCCATTACCATAGCACCGTATTGGTAAACCGGGAGCGTGGCTTCAGTCCATAATTGCTCGCCTACTGTTATTTTTAGTATTGCCTGATCCGGTATACGGTAGGGCAGGGTATTGACTGAAGGTTTCAGTGGTATGATGTATTTTTCCAATCCGGCTGTTTTATTGGCAGCCTCGATATTCAAAATGACCGGCAAGCCACCTGCTTCTTTTGCATCGAGAAATCCGTCACGCTCAGAAAATCTGAAAAGCACAATCCTGTCACTGTTATTGCCTGAAACCGGTGTATAATGAAAGGTGCGTTCAACAGATGTGATCACGCTGCGGCCAATAAAAAGTGCAAGGTATTCCTTTTCAATGCGGGCCAATTCTGCAAGTGCATCGGCCATTGCTTCGCCTTCGGGCATGCAGTCGTACTGCCCGGCAACCAGTTTAAACCTTCGTTTTTTTAATTTGATCAGAAAATTAGCAGCTTCTTCGGCCTTCTGCTCAATGGTTTTTTCCTTCAGCACATTCCGATTTGCAGGCCTTGTCGAGTAGAGCGTGTCAGGCATTGTCAGACTTACTTCAATATCTTTTTCGGCTTCAAAATTACGTTTTACCGAAAGGTCGGTGTACTGAATGGCCTCCGGGTCAACCGGAAGCGTGTAAAAACTGGTATGGTCAGCAGAAAAAAACTGACTACTCAAAATCATTTTGCTATCGAGCAACCGGGAAATACCAGGGTTATTCTCCGGATTGGCGATGCTTTTTACACTGTATATAAAATCGGGATCAGCTTCGGTGTGTTTTTCCAGGACAATTTCACGAAGTGCATAGTGCTTTTCTGGCTTTGACGGTGCATGCTGTATACCCAGGTATTTTTCTGCAAATTTGTGATAGGGGCCCGGAATGATCTGGGTTTCTTCGGCTTTTATGTATACGTCAACGACCGTTTGTGGCAAAGCATAAATATAGGAAAACGATGCGGAGGGTCCCGAATCGTTTACATTGCTTACGGTGATACTGCCGGTGGAAGCACAGCTTAACAAAAGTGCCGGGTAAAAGAGAAAGGTGTATTTATACTGTCGGTTTTTCATTTTTAAGAAGGGCTTTATACGCATTTCCTATATTATCTATGACATCTGAAGCAATCAGGGCAGCCTCTCCGGAAGTACTGCAAGCAATATCGCCTGCCAATCCGTGCAGAAAAACACCCAAAACTGCAGCCTCCCGGGGAGTATATCCCTGTGCTAATAACGAAAGAATCATACCGGTTAGTACATCACCGCATCCTGCCGTAGCCATACCCGGATTGCCTGTACTGTTGAAAAAGCAATGACCGTTGGGCAATGTAACGGATGTGTATGCTCCCTTAAGTACGATAATGACTTTATATTTGACCGAAAATGCCAGCTGTGTTTTATGCCGTTGGTAACCATTGGTATTTTTTCCGGTGAGACGGTCAAATTCTCCCGGATGTGGCGTAAGAATGGTGTTTTCTGGCAGGTGACCCATCAAATTGCTATTTGTCGCCAGCAGGTTAATGGCATCAGCATCTACCACAAGAGGCTTTTTCCATGAATGCAGCAAAGCATTCAGCGCTAATGCCGAATCGGCATGGGTGCCAATACCCGGGCCGATACCAATGGCAGTGTATTTTTCCAACAGGGGTAAAGCCGAAAGGAAAGCATCGTGCCCGTCGATGCTGAAAATCGATTCGGGAACCGATACCTGGGCAATGGGATAACCCAATGCCGGTAAATGTGTGGTAAGCAAACCTGTTCCCGTCCGCAGGCAAGCCCTTGCGGATAGTATGGCTGCACCCATCATTCCATATGATCCGGCTATCAGCAAAGCATGTCCGAAATTGCCCTTGTGTGCAAATTTGTTCCGTCTTTGCAGAATGGGCAATATATCTTCAGTAAGGGCGTAATGGTATGCAGTTTCTTTTTCAGCAATTATTTGCGGGTGCAAGCCTATGGGAAGAATATGCCAGTGCCCGGTGTATATTTCGTTTTCGGAAAAGAAAAACGAAAGTTTTGGAAACTCAAAAGTAAGGGTATCCGAGGCCTTAATAATGCTTTGGCCGTATTTTGCACTGTCTTCATCACCTGGCAATCCACTTGGGATATCAATGGCAATTACCCGGCAGGCCAGTTGGTTTATATGATTAACCAGAGAGGCTGCCAATCCTTCGAGTGGTCGCGAAAGTCCGGAACCGAAAAGCGCATCAACGATAACCGTGGGTGGTGAAAGTAAAGGAAAATTTTCCGGGGCGGATACATAATGAACCGGAACATTTTTGTTGCTGAGCAGGCGTTCATGGTTGAAGGCAGCGTCGGCCGAAAGGTTATTACTGATATGAAGGCAGAATACGCTTATTTGTTCGAAATGCAGGTCTTTTAAAATCCGGGCCAGCGCCAATCCGTCTCCACCGTTATTCCCGGGG
>JAFGVG010000032.1 GCA_016938095.1 Bacteroidales bacterium | reverse complement strand
CGGGTTTTTCCGCGACTACTTCGAACAGCGTACATTGATTCATAAATATTTACAAAACGAAAGATGTCTCTGTCATCCCAACTATCGTGTGGATCCCATAATGGCTTATCATAATTGCTCCAATAGAAGTGTTTATCCACGTAAACCTTCTCATCCTCCAGTGCATTGGCTGTATTTATTGTTCCACCGATTATAAAAACAACAAACATTAGCAATGACTGCCTGTTGATAAAAATATTCCTATATTTAGCATACATGTCTTTGGTATTTAGAAGTATATATTCAGTGAAGTTTGGATCGATAAGTTACTACGGTAATTTATCATCATGCTTAAGTCGATTGACTCACGCAAGGCATAATTAGCTCCGGCCTGGATAAAAAAAACATACCTGTTCCGATAAGTATAATTGACTACTTCATGAGTAATATCATCATTTTCAATATCGGTAATGATGCGTTCAACGAAGTAGTTAAATGATGATAAGCGTATCAGGGGACCAACCGACCATGTCCATTTTTGGAAGTTATATCCTAGTCCTGCATTTAAGTCAAATAATAAACCTGATCCATAATTATCATGGTCTTCGACTAGAAACGGATGATCACTTATTCCATGCACAAGGTCAGTCACCTTATTTAAACTCCCCTGAATATAACCCACATCAATGCCTGCCGAAAAGGTAAAATTTTCAGGCAGCACGTACAATAAGTTTAAATCGGCTTCAAGAAACCATCCAGGTTCTTCTGCAACATAAGCCAATTGAATAGTATCGTTGAAGAAATGATTTAGCATACTTTTCTGAATTCCACCTCCAATTGAATAATCAAGTATCATATGACCTGAAGAAGTAAGTGGGATGTGCGAACGTAACATCATGCCGCACTTCGCTAAGCGAGAAGCTGTATTGACATGTTCATTGAAACTTGTCAACATGGTTTCGGTTAGTAAAGTACTGCTTTCGAGTAGATCATTATGATAAAGCTTACTAAACTCTCGGTCACGTACCAGTTGCTGATTCGATGACAAGACGAATATTTCGAATGAATGCCTTCGTTGTGCATTAAGGTTTAGTTCACAGGCCAGAATAAAAAAAAATAGTATAATAATCTTTGCTTGATTATTACTGTTTGCTCTTTTATGGATCATAATCAGTTAATGAGATTTAAATCAAAGTTATGTAATATTATCTTTGAAAAACATCCTTCAACTGGGACAAAAGGTAGGACAGACAACTAAAATTCATCTGAGCGACTGAAAATAGTCGTTAAGACTTATATTTTTAGATAAAGCTATTTTTTTACGTAACCGCTGCCTGCTTTTATTTACAGCAGCTTCGCTCACCGAAAGAATGCCTGCTATTTCAACTGAAGTATGATTTAAAAATAACAACACTGCCAACCTTACTTCATTTGAAGAAAGATTAGGATGTTTTTGTGAGATATTGGCAATAAAAGCCGGATATAGTTTCTGAAAATCCAAAAGAATGCTTTTCCAGGTTCTTTGACTATCAACATTGGCATTGATCACCTGAATCAGTTCAGAAGCTTTTTTTTCCATTCGAATATCATCCTTCAACTTTTTCAATACATTATTTTTTTGAATGTTAAAGGTCATAGACTGGATCAACTCATTGTTTTTAAAGGCCAGTTCCTGATTCTTTCTTTTCACTTCTGCTTCAAGTTGCTGTTTCTCTATCAGCTCGAGCTTGTGTCTTTGTTCAATTGTCTTCTTACGATTTTGCCAATAAAAAAATGAAGAGAATAAAATAAACAGAATCAGAACAAGCGATAGAATCAGATTACGCACTTCTTTTTTTCTTATTTCCAAAATATATTCAGATTCAGCTATTCTGGCATCTTTGACAGCAAGATCATATTGGGCCGTCAATTCGTTAATCTGACGGTGAACCTCAGCTTTAAATGTTTTCTCTTGTAAAAGTCTTGCAACTGAAAGAAATTCATAGGCTTCAAAATAGTTTCCAAGCAATTCATTGACCTTTGCCATTTGCAGATATACCCTCAAAAATAGGTCTTCATTTCCTGAAAATGGCAAGAGGTCATGAATCTGTTCAAGTGGCAAAAGTGACTTCATTATCTGCTGCTGTTTGATGAGAATATCGCTCAGTATGATAGAAGTATTCATTGCATGGCGTATCATTCCCTCATCAATAAAATTTTTAAACGCCAGCTGTGCATAAAATGATGAACTATCGAGATTGTTCGAATTCAGACGATATAAAGAGGCCAGTTGATTCTGCCCAAGAGCCAATGCTCCCCTTAAGTTATTTGTTTCAGCAATCTGTATAGTTTGCAGTGCGTATTTTCGCACTGAGTCGAATCGTTGCTCATAACTAAGTTTACCTGATTGATCATAAATAAGCGCAAGATTTTCACTTGCCATTGCTTTCATTATTGGAGTAGAACTATGATTGCTAATTACCTTATGAAAATGAGCAACAGCATTGGCTGTTTCATAATTCAAGCGATATGCATGGCCAAGCGTAATATCAATCTGTGCAAGAATACTATCGTGCAAGTTCAGTTCATCATGGAACAGAATATCTAAAAGTATACTTAAACCCTTTTCAGTTTTTCCCTGGTTAATCATCATTATGCCCTGTTTCCACAAAGGCTGATTATTTATTTCTGGTTTAGCTTCAACTGATAGCTCATCACTGTTGTTATTGGTAGACAGAAGTAGTTCCCTAAGTGAGATCTTATAGCTCAAATAGTTAAGGTGAGCCTTATCTACAAAGCTTAAGTCAGGTTCAGTAGCCATTTCAAACGCGCATTTCCTGGCAATTTCCAAATCGAAATCGCATTGTGAAATACCTTGTCGATACAATGAATCGAAGTGCTGCGAAGCTTGAACAAAAATATTTCCACTCTGAATCAATATCAATAAAAGCAAATACAATCTTTGCAACATAACATGCTGTTAATTAATATATTACATACCATTATCCCAATTTGATTCCAAATAATCATATCCCAATTGTCCTTTTCAAAGTTCTAAATTAAGTATTATTTTGAATTTCAGAAGCTCAGTAAATTAGATTTGATTGGTATACATGATCGCAATAATAAGTACGCACCAAAAGTCATTACCAAAAAACTTTGGCAACGTTTTTGTATTAAAACTGTCATTATTTAGAAAACGAAAGCCATGAAACAGTCATCATATCTATTGATCATTTTTTTTGTAAGCGCCCTTTTCGGCAGTTTAAACAGCGCTGGCCAGGCGCCACAGCCAAAACAGGATAAAGAAAGTATTCAAGTATTCCCCAATCCAATTGACCAGAAAGGGAACATCGAAATTGTGTTGGAACACGATGCCCATGCCCTTGTTGAACTTTATAACCTGGCCGGAAAAAAGGTAAAACTGGTTTCACAACAACCATTGTATGCAGGGAAAAACAGGATCGTTTTGGAAGCCGGCGAATTGAAGGAGGGTTTTTATTTCTGTAAAGTAAGCACCAGCCAATGGGTCAGGACTAAACGATTTTTAGTTAAACGTTAATTTTTTTCATCACAAATAGCGCAAATTTTATGGTAAGACAGGCCCCGCCCATGGCGGGGTTTTCTTTTGCACTAAGCGGGAGGCTGCCATCCATTATTTTTCTAACTTTGCTGCTTCATCAATCCAATTTTGAACCATGTCGGTACACAAAGAAATTAGAAAGGTAACCACCCATGTGCTTTCAGAAATGAAGCTGATGGGTGAAAAAATATCGATGCTCACGGCCTATGACTACAGCATGGCCAAACTGGTCGATCAGGCCGGAGTGGATGTGATCCTGGTAGGCGACTCGGCCTCCAACGTGATGGCCGGAAACGAAACTACCCTGCCCATTACCCTCGATCAGATGATTTACCATGGTAAATCAGTGGTGAAAGGTGTTACACGCGCTTTGGTAGTGGTGGACATGCCATTTGGAACTTACCAGGGCAATTCGAAAGAAGCCCTCACTTCGGCCATCCGGATTATGAAGGAAACCCATGCCGATGCCGTGAAACTGGAAGGCGGCAAGGAAGTGATTGAATCGGTTCACCGAATTCTATCGGCCGGCATCCCGGTGATGGGCCACCTTGGCTTAATGCCCCAGTCGATTCACAAATATGGTACTTACTCGGTACGTGCCAAAGCCGACGAGGAAGCCAAAAAGCTGATCAACGATGCCAAACTGTTGGAAGAAGCCGGGTGCTTTGGCATTGTGCTGGAAAAAATCCCCGCCGATCTGGGGAAAAAGGTGGCAGAAATCCTGCGCATTCCCATCATTGGCATTGGTGCCGGAGGAGGGGTCGATGGGCAGGTACTGGTCATTCACGACATGCTGGGCCTGAACCAGGAATTCTCGCCCCGTTTCCTTCGCAGGTACCACAACCTGGCTGCCGAAATCAAAGGCGCCGTGGGCAATTATGTCGAAGATGTGAAATCGGGCGACTTCCCTAACGAGAAGGAACAATACTAAGGAGTCATTAGTCAGTAAGTCAATAGAAAAGTGCAGGTCATTTACGAAGACAACCACATCATTGCCATCAACAAAACCGGGAACGAGATTGTGCAGGGCGATAAAACCGGCGATAAGCCCCTAAGCGAACTGGTGAAAGCCTACATCAAAGCCAAGTACAACAAACCTGGCGAGGTTTTTTTGGGTGTTCCCCACCGGCTCGACCGACCCACCAGCGGCGTGGTGCTCTTTGCCCGTACCAGCAAAGCACTCACCAGACTGAACGAGCTTTTCAAACAAAAAGATGCCATCAAAAAAACCTATTGGGCCGTGGTGGATCAACAACCAACGCCCACTGAAGGGACT
>JAFGVG010000281.1 GCA_016938095.1 Bacteroidales bacterium | reverse complement strand
TACCAAAGAATCGAAAAGTATTTTTCAGGGTTCTGAAATATGCTGCTGGTATTATGCTGTTGGCAGGCATTGGAATCACACTCTATCTCCTACTTAACAGGCCTGTGACAGAAGATCCCATAACATACACGGCATTTCAAACTTCCTATGGAGAAAAAAAGGAGATTACCCTGCCCGATAATACCAAGGTATGGCTCAACAGTGGTACCCTGTTACAATACCCCAGTAATTACGGAAAAGTCAATCGTGAAGTAGTGTTGCAGGGCGAAGCTTATTTTAATGTTACCCGTGATGAATCCAAAACCTTCATTGTAAAAGCTGATAATATTATCATCAAAGTCCTTGGCACAAGTTTCAATGTAAACTGTTATCATGAACAAAAAACAGTTGAAACCACTGTTGTTTCGGGCGTTGTAAGCCTGGAAAGCAACATAGATTCACCGGAAAAAAGTATAGTGATACTTAACAAATCGGAAAAAGCAACCTATTTAAAAAACGAAAACAGGATAATTATTGATGACACCAGCAATGATATTGCAATGGGCATTGAAGCCAATCCGCTGGCAATAAAGAAAATTATCCTGGGTGAAGAAACCATGAATGCAGTAATTGGTTGGAAAGATCAGGATTTGGTTTTTGATAACGAAACCCTCGAGGAAATGGCACTCAAACTCCGGCGTTGGTACAATGTATCCATTGTTATAAAAGATGAGCATTTGAAGCAATACCGGTATAAGGGCAGGTTCAAAGATGTAAAAAGTATCTTCCAGGTACTCGAAGTGGTTAAACTGACTACGCCCATTACCTATGAGTATAATGAAAACAAAAAAGAGATTATTGTTAAAGAAATGAAATAATCACTCCCTGGCTATAACAAAACAGAATAATAACCTAAACTACAGCGCCTATGATTATCCACATTATTAATGCCTTCTCACCCTGATTGCAGTTCACCCCTGAAGCGGGCTGCTCCTTTATCAGTTTAGCCTTTTAACAAACTACGGCCAATAAAACCATTGGCTATTATTAACCTAAAAACTTTAATTTATGCAAAACAAATTTGCTAGTGGTATTCTATTGTCTAAAAAATCGAGAAAAAGATTTTTTAACGTGCAGAATTTTACCACTTTAGTAATAACCGCAGTCATTTTATTCTCTGCATCTACCTTTGCTACGGCAACAACTGTTGCCAGCAAGTAAAAGTCACCGGAACAGTTGTCTCACTTGAAGACAACCAGCCTCTCCCGGGCGTAAACATCAGAATTGGAAACACCAATACAGGAACCACCTCCGACGTGAATGGTAAATACGCTTTAACCATTGACGACCCCAATGCAAAACTTGTATTTTCTTTCATTGGATACATAACCGAGGAAGTCGAAATTGGGGGAAGGACAGTGATTGATATTACGCTGAGCCCCGATATTTCGCAACTCGAAGAAGTAGTGGTAATTGGCTACGGTTCCACAGCCAAAAGAAATGTAGCAAGTGCAACAACAGCCCTTAAAAGCAATGAAATTGTTGGTTTATCCACCAATGACATCAGGCAAACCATGCAGGGTAAAATTGCCGGTGTACAGGTTACCAATAACAGTGGTGATCCCGGGGCCGGTGCCAGGATTGTAATCCGTGGTATGGGTTCATTTTCCAATACGGATCCTTTATATGTAATTGACGGAATACAGGGAGGCGACATAAATTCTATTGCGCCCCAGGATATTGAGAATATAACCATTCTGAAAGATGCTTCTACAACCGCTATATACGGTTCAGCAGCAGCAAACGGCGTGGTTCTGATAACAACCAAATCAGGAGTCAAGGGAAACGTAAAGGTCAGTTATGACGGTTCAGTAGGTATTGCCAAAGTTACCAAACGCCTCGATTTATTAAAGGCCTCCGATTATGTCGACCTTGTGGCCGATATTCAGGAAGCAGGCGGTCTTTCACTTACCGAAAAACTTGAATCGGAGTATGCACAGGTTGACCGCACCGACTGGCAGGAAGAGGTATTCCAGAGTGCAGTTGTTACAGAGCACAACCTGCGTTTAAGCGGAGGTACTGAGAATGTAACCTATGCATTTTCAACCGGATACCAGAATCAGGGCTCCACGGTTATTGACCGGAATTTTCAGCGTATAACCTTTGGTGCAAAACTTTCAGAGGACCTGTTTAACCGGAAACTTCGTCTGAATCAGAATTTGAGAATTAAGAATGAAACCACCGACGGAGTGTTGGCTAATTTTAATGATGCTTTAAGAATGCCTCCTTACATACCGGTGAAAGATCCCGATAATCTGGGCGGATATGGCAGAGCCGATAAAGTAACGGACCTGAACGATGCCAATAATCCATGGAACTCGGTCGAAAATACCGATTATAAAAGAAGAGGCCTGAACGCAGACCTTGACCTGAGTGCCGAACTAACTATTTTTAGTGGATTAAGCTTTAAATCACAAGCAAGATTATCAGCCTATAACTCTAACGATTATACGTTTAATTATCCTTCCGATGGAGGAAATTTCACCAGGTCAACATCAGATATGAGTGAAAATTATTCACAGGGTTATGATCTTATTCTTGAAAACTTCTTCAACTTCAGTAGGGTCTTTGGCAACCACGATGTAAGTGCAACACTTGGAAATACATACGATCCCAGTTCTCTTGCACGCAATGTATCTGTAGCCGGATCAAACTTTACCAGTGATGCCATCCAAAACGTAGCGTTGGCAAATTCCACATCTCTAACAGGGGCAGGTGTTAACAGCGGATATGCCAGGTCGTCCTATTTCGGCAGGATTGGTTATACTTTCAGGGAAAAATATGTCATCAACGCCAGCTTACGCAGGGATGCTTCCAGCAAATTTGGTGAAAACAACCGCTGGGGAACTTTTTATGGCTTAGGTTTGGCCTGGACCATTTCAAAGGAAAACTTTATGAGTTCAATTTCTTCCATCTCTAACCTGAAACTCAGGGCGAGCTATGGAAAAACAGGCAATGACCTGATTCCTGCATTCCTTACCTCTTCGACTGTTTGGAAAGGATCCAGCAATAACATCATTTATTCATTTGGCGATGATTTATCCTATACCAATGGATCAACAGTAAACAGCATTGCCAATCCCGACCTGAAATGGGAAGAGACTAACCAGTTCGATATCGGATTGGATTTGGGACTGCTGAGTAACAGCCTGAACTTTGTTTTTGACTACTTCTACCGTAACAACGAAGACCTTTTGATTGAGACTCAACTCCCGCTGACTACAGGGCTTGGAAACCCCGGTTCAGTAGGTACGCAATGGGTTAATGCCGCCGGTATGAAAAACAGCGGCTTTGAAGCCGCAATCTCGTATGCACGGAATACAGGAGAACTGACCTGGGATGTATCGGTAAATACCACTTTCAGTACCAATGAAGTTACCGCTCTCGGCACCATTGGTGATGTTCCCATTTCCTCAGGGGAATTTGTCGGCGGTGTTGGCAATACCACCCGCACTGATATTGGTCAACCGTTGGCTGCTTATTATGGCTACAAATTCGATCATGTTGTCGCCAGTCAGACTGAACTCGATGCCTTAAACGCATCTGCTGTTGCAGCAAGCGGAGGAGCAGTAACTGAATATAAAGTAGGAATGCTTCCGGGCGACCGCGTATGGAAAGATACCGATGGTAACGGTTATATCGATGACAAAGACCGCACCTATATTGGTAACCCCTCGCCCAAATGGCAATATGGTGCCCAGTTTAACGCCAATTACAAAAACTTCGACTTCCAGTTATTATTGCACGGAATTGCAGGGGTTGATCTGATAAACGGTGCGCTTTACTGGTGGGAAGGGATGTCTAAACCCTTTAACAATACCACAGAGGTATTGAACAGATGGAAACAGGACGGTGATGTAACCGACATGCCTGCAGCCGGACAGAATTCCAGTGCCAATCTTTTCTTTTCAGACTGGTATGTTGAAAATGGTGCATACCTGAGGATTAAAAATATTTCGCTGGGTTATACCCTGCCAGTAAAAGTACTGAATGGCGCTTTTGATAAATTCAGAGTTTATGTGGCCGTACAAAACGCCCTGACCCTGACCCAGTATACCGGTTACGATCCAGAGGTATCTTCCAATTCACCTGATGATAACAGGAATTATATCTTTTCACGCGGTGTTGACCTTTATCAACGTCCGAATCCCAGAATCGTCAGACTTGGATTACAACTTAACTTCTAATAATTATACCATATGAAAAGAAAAATATTGTCTTTATTAATTATAGCAGTTTTTATTGGCGCATGCAGCGAAGACTATCTGGAAGTAAAAAATGAAAACAGGTACAGCGGCGAAACCTTCTTCACAAATGCCACAACTGCTAAAGAGGCTTCAACAGCCATATACTCTGCCTTATTATTCCAGGGAATGTTCGAACGCGAATTTTACTTCATCTTCGACTTGCTTGGAAACGATGCGGAAAAGAATTTCCCCTTACAAGGTTCATTATTGGATTTGCCTAATTATACACATAATCCCAACAGTGGCGAATTGAACTATCTGTTTAATTCATGTTACAAAATCATTTTCCGGTCGAATTTTGTATTGGATATGTTGGTAAAATGGGCACCAACCAGTGAAGAAGATATGGCACTTGCTACCCGCATTTCCGGAGAAGCCAAATTTCTCAGGTCACTTGCTTATTTCTGGCTGGTTACCTGTTATGGTGATGTTCCTTTGAAAGCCCAACTCGAAGATCACCTTATTCTTCAATCTGAAAGGACTCCCAAAGCAGAAATCTGGGCCAATATTGAAACTACATTGCTCGAAGCCATTGATGAGCTTCCGCTGGCCCAGGACTATGCCGATGCAGATTATGGCAGAGCATCCAAGGGTGCAGCCATAGCCTTGCTCGGAAAGGTATATCTTTTCCAACAAAAATATGCTGATGCTGTTTCCCAACTGTCTGCATTACGCAGTGATCCGTATGACTATGAACTGGCCTCTTCAATTGACGATATGTTCATATATGATTTGAAAACCAAGGAAACCATTTTTGCCGTCATGCATGGTGAATGGCAGGGATGGGGCGTTGGCAATGCATATGGAATGTTCGGCGGACAGGAAGGTTGGGGCAACAAAATGACCCATACCGGACGTGCCATGGAGTATGGATTTAACGATTGGTGGAATGTACTGGTATCTGATGCACTCGTTCAGGCCTATACTTACGAAGATGAAGGTGGCATGCCCTATATAGATCCGCGAGCCGCCAATACCTTTTACAGTGAAGCATCTTTGGGAGGCGACACCACTTTCTGTGATGAATGTGACGGCGGCCCAATTTTGTATGACACCGTGATAAAGGAAGGACAGGTCTCATGGCGTAAATACGAAATGTATGAAGTACGTGAAAAATATGGTCAACCCGACAGCTATATCAATAGCCAGATTATCCGCTATGCCGATGTACTGCTGATGCTGGCTGAGGCTTACATTGAAAACAACCAGGTTGACAATGCACTGCCCCTGATCAACGAAGTTCGTCGCCGTTCCAATGCCTTCGAGTACACCACATTGGGCGACCAGGCAAATGCACGCGCCATTGTGCGTCACGAGCGACAGATGGAGCTGGCAGGCGAGCAATCGAGATTTTTTGATCTGGTGCGCTGGGGAATACTTCAGGAGACTATTAACGCTGAAAAAGAAGCTGCCGTTGGCATACAACCGGTAAAAGACTACCACGTGCTGCTTCCTATCCCGCAGTCAGAAAGGGATGCCAATCCTGTGCTTGATGCCCAGGTAAACAATAACTGGAACTGATAACTGATTAATCTGAGCAGAGGCTGTCTCTAAGGGCTGATAAAGCAAGAATGTCATTGGTGACGCAGTAATGCTATCTCATGAGTAGACCACGTTGGTTTCACTCACTGCCTGTGACGAATTGCAAGCCTTTATAGACAGCCTCTTGTTATGGGGCTGACACAAATATTATATGAAACACTTTGCCATGCCACTTTAAAATTTATACAACTTTTCTTACCGACAATCCCCGGAAAACTACTAACTTGGAATCAATAGCCACCCTTTGGGAAAAAACAGCCTTTGTAAAATAACCATCAGTAAAACATGAACAGAAGAAGTTTTATCAGAACTACGGGAGCTTCGCTTGGAACCATACTTATCGGGAATAAGCTTTTGGCAATCGAAGCAAATCAGCAAGGAAGACAACTTAATTATCCCGACCAGCTTTTTGCTACCTTAAACGAACAAAAAGTCACCCTGACAAAAAGCGGGGAAAACACCTGGATTTATAACAATCTTACCGTAAAGGTCAGTGAAAAAAACGAGGTACTCATCCAGGCTCCAAAAGAGATATTGTGCGACGTAACACTTAAATGGAACGCAACTGTTGCCCATAGCTCCGGCATAATGAACGACCACTGGGAGCGGACATATGGTGATGTATCGTGGCACAAGGTAAATACCGCTGAAATTCTTCCCTGGTATTTTATGGAGGTAACCGATAAGAATGAAGTCAATGGCTTTGGTGTAAAAACCGGCGCGGCTTCCTTCTGCCATTGGGAAATTTCCGAAACAGGCTTATCCCTGGTTCTCGACACCCGTTCGGGCGGGAACGGTGTTCAATTGGGAACAAGAACATTGAATGCTGCCTGGATAGTTACATACAAATCGGAAGGCACTTCCCTTTTCGGGGCGTTGCGCGAATTTCTGAAATTAATGTGCGACAATGCCCGCATTCCCGAAAAACCTGTTTACGGCATTAACGACTGGTACTTTAGCTATGGCAGTAACACCGAGAAGCTTATTTTGGAGCATACCCAAATGATGGCGCCCATGGCCGAAGGTATTGAAAACCGTCCCTTTTCGGTTATCGACGCAGGTTGGTTTCAGAACCCCCCAAACTCGCCCAACGACTGTTGCTTTGGCGATAACATGCACACACCCGATGCCAACTTTGGCGATATGGGCAATCTCGCACAAAAGATCCGCACAATTGGCATGCGGCCTGGAATATGGACACGACCGCTTTGTGCAAGCCACAAAGATCCGGCAAACCTCCTGCTTCCTGCCATAAAAGGTCGCAACCCTGAAAAACAACCCATTCTGGACCCAACCATCCCGGAAGTGATAGAACAGGTGAAGAGCTACTTCAGGCTTTACAATGACTGGACTTACGAAATGGTAAAAGTTGATTTCACCAGTTATGATATTTTTGGCAAATGGGGCTTTGAAATGTTCGCCGACCGGAAAATTACCGAATATGGCTGGCGCATGAATAACAATACAAAAACAAATGCAGAGATAGTGCTGGACCTTTACAAAGCAATCCGTGAATCAGCAGGCAAAACATATATCATAGGCTGCAATACTTTCAGCCACCTGTCGGCCGGCATGTTTGAGCTAAATCGTATTGGCGATGATACCAGCGGAAACGATTGGGAAAGAACCCGCAAGATGGGGGTCAATACCCTGGCATTCCGCGGCGCTCATCAGGGGATTTTTTATGCTGCCGACGGCGACTGTGTAGGACTGACACCCAAAGTACCCTGGGATAAAAACAAACAATGGATGGAACTCCTGGCAAAAAGCGGAACACCACTGTTTATCTCGGCCCAGCCCGAAGCTACCGGAACCGAACAAAAGGCCTTCATAAAGGAATGTTTTACGCTGGCTTCAAAAGCTCTTCCGGTTGGTGAACCCATGGACTGGCTCGAAAATGCATTTCCCGTAAAATGGAAACTCAACGGTAAAACCGTCACTTTTAACTGGGATTAATTTTTTTCCACATGACATTGAAGTTGAAAATTTCCGGACTATGCGGATAAATGATTTCAGAGGCTCCGGAGCTCCCGGAAATCCATCTGCCAAACCTGTAAAAGTTGTAAACGGTTCAGATTTTGAACAATCACCGGAAAATAAATAAGCAACTCCTACGCGAACATAAAATCAACCCATATGAAACGCTTTATAGTTATTTCTGCATTGTTGTTATTGGTATCTTCAGGGATTATAGCCCAGCAGCCATTAATATCACACATCTTTGCCGCCGACCCATCGGCCCATGTATGGTCTGATAATCCCAACAAACTGTGGTTGTATACTTCGCACGATGCCAATGGCACAAACCATCATAGTACTATGTTTGATTATCATGTGTTCTCAACCGAAGACCTTGTAAACTGGACCGACCATGGCCGTATATTATCGGTAGCAGATGTGGACTGGGCTATTTCGCATGCGTGGGCTATTGACGCAGCTTATTGGAAAGGTAATTATTACCTGGTTTTTTGCATGAGAAACAAGCAAAACTCCGACAAGTTCCAACTTGGAATGGCTGTCAGCAGCCGTCCCGAAGGGCCTTTTACCAGCATTGGCATTATTCGCGATGTTGAGGGCATGGATCCTTCATTGTTCATTGACGACGACAACCAACCCTATATCATTTATGCCCATGCCCGAAAATGCTATGTTGGGAAACTCAGTGATGATTTGCTGTCCGTTGCACCCGGATCACTTACCGATGTTACCGCCGGGTTACCCCAGTTACAGGAAGGCCCCTGGATACATAAATACAACAATAATTACTATTTATCCTACCCGGGATTGAGAAATGATCAATGGCCTGAAGTTATGTACTATTCGGTAGGTGAAAAGATTACAGGCCCCTACATTCCGCAATCTCAATATATCCCGAACTTCGAAAGTCAGGCCGGCTCAAACCATGGCTCCATAGTTAAATTTAAAGATCAATGGATCGCTTTTTATCATGCTGCAATACTCTCAGGAGGAAATGGATACAATCGTAACCTGATGGCCGATTTTGTTTTTTACAATGTCGACGGCACCATAAAGCCCGTGATTCCCACAAAAGAAGGCATTACCAATGGAGAACCTGTTGTATGCAATATTATGCTCGAAGCCGAGAACGGCAAGGCTTCCGGAGGAAAGCTCGTGGGAACTTATTCAGAAATTACCACCGCTGGTTTTTCAGGCAATGGGTATGTAACAGGATTCAATCATGCAGAAGAATACGCAGCGGTTATGGCCCAGGTGGCATTCGAAAAAAAGTACATGCTGGAAATCAGATACACTGCCGATAGCGGCAGGAAAATTGCAGTATGTGTCAACGATTTTATGCTGAATGGCGACTATGCTGCCTGGAAGGATATCATACTTCCCGCCAGTAAAGACTTTTCGGTTTTCACGATCGGGGAGATCGTGCTCAAACCAGGTGATAACCACATCAAACTGATGTCGTTGAACGGAGATCTGAAATTGGATTATTTTACACTAAGTCCGCTGTAATTTTTTATTCCCCAGTTCACATTTTTTGTTCACCCGGTTGACGGTATAACCCTGACGAACAGCGGACCGGAACCATTGTGAGAACAAATAACAAAAAGCTTTTTTGTTTTTAATGGATTAAATAGTATTTTAGTGAGATTATACGCAAAGTGTCTAAACTTGAAAGTATTTCTCACAATATTAATGGCTTTCTTTATAATGCTGGTTCAACACCTTGCGGTAAATGCACAGGAAAAAACCTTTAATTTCAAAGTTGAGAACGGTACTGTTGAAGAGGTGTTTGAGCAAATTGAAAAACAGAGTCAATACACAATCTTCTATAAGGTAGGTCAGATAGATGTTTCCAGGAAGATAAGTATTTTCGCGGAAAACATAACCATTACCCAGGTATTGGATAATCTTATACCACAATTCAATGCCAGTTACACGATTTATGGTAATATGATTGTTATTACACCGTTGAGAACAAAAAAAACAGAAAAGCACATAATTACCGGGACAGTAAAAGCTGCATCAGACGGTCAACCCCTGGTGGGAGTGAATATTCTTCAGGAAGGAACCATGCATGGGACTACCACCGACCTGAACGGAAGGTTTACACTTGATACAGATTCAGATAAAGTAGTTCTTGTATTTTCGTTCATTGGGTATGTCACCCGGCGTATTCCCCTGGACGGACAATCCCATTTAGATGTCAACATGTATATTGACATTGCACGCCTCGATGAGGTGATTGTGATTGGTTACGGTGGCCAAAAGCGGGGAGATGTCACAGGGTCGATATCCTCCATTAGTGGATGGGAATTGTCAAATAAAGGATTTATAAGCTTCGACCAAATGATACAGGGCAAGGCAGCAGGCGTAGAGGTGATCAATAATTCCGGTATGCCTGGTGCCGGCGTCGCTATAAAAATCCGTGGTGTAGGCACACTTTATAACACCGACCCGCTTTATGTGATAGACGGCATGGCTTTTCGTGGTAACGGAGATGAACAATCCAATCCGCTGGCCATGATAAACCCAAACGACATAGAGTCAGTTCAAATACTGAAAGATGCATCCACCGCCGCCATATATGGAACCAGAGCTGCTAACGGGGTTATCATCCTCACCACCAAAAAAGGAAAAACAGGAATGCCTCGTGTCAGTTTCAATACATACTACGGAGTATCCGCTGTGCATAAAAGAATTGACGTGTTAAATGCCGCAGAGTACCTCGCCCTGGTCAGGGATATTCAACAAAACGGTTCACCGGGTAAAACACTCGATGAACTGCTCCCTCAAAAACTTTATAGCGATGGAAAATTTACAACCTATGCATTAACCGACAGAACCGACTGGCAGGATGAGATTTTCCGGAAAGGCTTCGTTCAGGATCATAATCTGAGCATTAACGGAGGCAATGGTTATTTTGTCTATGCACTTTCAGGGGGGTATTTGAAACATAAAGGCTTTTTGATCGGTAATAGTTACGAAAGGTACTCCCTGCGTTTCAATTCATCCTTTAACCTCCACCAGCGGATTAAAATAGGTGAAAACATAGGTATATCCTTTGCCAGACTTCACCCCATTACCAACGAACTGTTTATTGCAGCACTGAGAATCCCTCCCTATCTGCCCATTAAGGACGAAAATAACCTGGGCGGGTTTAGTAAAGCTACCACCATCGACGATCTTAATGATGCCAGCAATCCTGTAGCCCTCGTTAAACTGGCTGAAAGATTAAACAAATCATTCCGGTTAATGGGTAATATATATGCTCAACTTGATATTTACCGTGGTTTAAGTTATAAGCTGAACTTTAATATCGACTATAACTATGACTTTGATTATAGTTTTACCAGGGAAAATGAAAACGGAAATTTAAGAAGCCCTTCCATTCTGTATGAAAGTTACAGCTGGGGAACTACACCCTCTGTTGAGCATTTGCTTGAATTTAATCACAGTAACGAAAAACAGGACATTTCAATTATTCTGGGTAATACCCTTCCGGTAAGGTCATCAGGAAGATACCTGGCCGCAGAAGGCAGGGGATTCTCAAATGAAGAAATCAAAATACTTTCGGTTGCAGAATCCACCCGCATTGATGGAAATGCTACCGGTTCATGGCAAGGTGTACTCATTTCCTACTTCGGCAGATTGAATCTTTCCTTCAGGAATCGGTATCTTTTTACTGCCAATTTCAGGCGCGATGCCAGTCCGCGTTTCGCTCCCCAAAACAGGTGGGGTAACTTTCCATCCTTTTCTGCCGGATGGAAGATCAGCGAAGAACCTTTCTTCAAGAGATACAAAACAAAAGTAAGCACCCTAAAACTCAGGGCCGGTTGGGGAAAAAGCGGAAGCGATCTGATTGGGGATTATGCATACCAGCCAACCCTTCATTCCGCAAATATCAACTATGTATTTGGGAATCCTCAATCAACAGTGAAAGGTGTCACGGTTAATTCGCTGGCTTCGCCTTTCGCCAAGTGGGAAATTGCTTCAAGCATTGATTTGGGTTTAGATATCGGCCTCTTTGAAAACCAGGTAACCTTCACCACTGATTACTTCAGAAAAAATACCAGCAATATTTTGGTAGAAGTTCCAATAGCCCCTTCAGTGGGACTTGGATTAAACAACGGGGGCGGCGACCCGACAATAAATGCCGCCAGTGTTATGAACACAGGTATTGAAACTTCACTGATGCTGAGAAACAATGCAGGCAAATTCCGGTTTAATGTTTCGGCTAACCTCACTTATGTGAAAAACAAGGTTACTTCACTCGGGAATGGGCAGCCTCTGGCAGAAGGAATTTACGATTTCGGTTACAGCATTACACGAACGGAAGTCGGCAAGCCCATCGGGTACTTTTATGGATTTAAGGTCGACAGAGTTTATTCTTCACAAGAGGAGATTGATGCCGACAATTCGTTAGCCATAGCAAAAACCGGTAACCCCGAAATGCTTTACCAGGATGCCTCTAAACCGGGTGATATTCGATTTAAAGACCTGGATAACGATGGTCACATCACCGACAAAGACAGAACTATGATTGGCACCCCCCTACCCGACATCATGTACGGACTTTCAGCATCTTTCAATTATAAGAATTTTGATTTGTCGTTTGTTTTTTTCGGGGTTCATGGCAATGAAATTTTCAATGCGTTTCATACCTATTGGCTTTCCGGTATGATCCGCCCATTTAATGCCTCAACAGAAGTGCTCAACCGTTGGCAACAACCGGGGGATATTACCAGTATTCCCAGGGCAGTGGCCAATGATCCTAACAAAAACCTGAGACCGTCAGATCGCTATATCGAAGACGGCTCCTATCAACGCCTGAAAAATATCAGTATCGGTTACAAAATTTCTAAAAATACACTCGATAGGCTTTCTTTTCATGCAATTACGGAGTTGCGTTTCTATTTTTCAGCACAGAATATTTTTACCAACACCGTTTATAAAGGATTTGACCCCGAAATAGGAGCTCAGGCCCCGGGTGACAGTCAATTATATAATCTCCGCAGAGGCATTGATGTGGGACAATACCCACAACCACGATCGTTTTTGTTGGGAATTCAATTATGTTTATAACTACTGGCATGAGATGGTTTAAATACTTTATGGTTTTTTTATTTATAACGGCCTGTGATGAAGACAGACTAAACCTCGAAAACCCAAACGAGTATACCGAAGTAAATTACTTTACAAATGCCGGACAATGTCTGCAGGCTATCAATGCTGCTTATGCAGGCTTTTATTTTCAGGGATTGTTTGCCCGCGAGTATTATTTTATATTCGATCTGCTTGCCAATGAAGCTGAGCAAGCCCCGCCACTGCAGGGCGCTCTGGCCACGTTTGCCAACTATACTTTTTCACCTGCCAACGAGCATATCAATGCAATCTGGCGTTCGTATTACCGACTCATTTTACGGTCAAATCTTGTTACCGAAAAAGTTGGCCAGTGGGTCCCGGATAATGATGAAGATAAAAATCTGAAAACAAGGATACTGGGCGAGGCTGGTTTTATCCGTGCCTGGTCTTTTTTTGAACTGGTAACCCTGTTCGGTCGTGTTCCAATTAAAGAAACCTGGGAAGACCGTTTTGAATTCAATACCCCAAGAGCCGACAGTATCGGTCAGTTGTGGCATATAATTGAAAAAGAACTCCTTGAAGCCATTGAAGTCCTTCCCATAAGCTACGATCAAATCAATAAAGGCAGAATCACCCGTGGCGCAGCTATTGCATTGCTGGGGAAAGCATACCTTTTTCAGAAAAAATGGTCGCAAGCTGCAGATATGTTCACCTTAATTGAAAACCCTCCCTATGCTTACAAACTCATTGACCGTTTCGAGGAGAATTTCCTGGATTATAATGAAAACAATGAAGAATCGTTGTTTGAAATACAATTGGAGCACTTTCCAGGTACCAACACCTGGTACATGTTTGGTGGACAGGAAAGCTGGGGAGGAGGCTCCACCCATAGCGGACGAGCCATGGAATATGGTTGGAATGACTGGCAAAATGTTTTTATCTCAGATGCTGCCGTTAATGCCTTTTCCTATCCGGATGAGTCAGGGAACAACTACATTGACCCGCGTGCCTCAATGACCTTTTACGGTATGGCCGGATTCATTGGGGACACCAATTATTGTGACTATTGTGGGGGTGAGGCTCTACCCTATCCTTATGAAGATTTGGGATTTCGTTGGAAAAAATACAACAATTACGAAAACAAGGCCAAAGAAGGGTTACCCGAAGGATCAATCAACGCAAGAGTTATCCGGTATGCCGATGTACTATTGATGCATGCCGAAGCACTCATTGAACTTGGCTATCCCGACGAGGCCCTTGACCTTGTAAATACTGTCCGGCAAAGAGTCAATGCTTTTTCCTATACAACACTGGGGCCGCAGGAAAACGCCAGGCAAATCCTGCGAAAGGAAAGACAACTCGAATTGTGTGGTGAGCAGCATCGTTTTTTTGACCTTATTCGGTGGGGAATTGCCATGGAGACTATCAATATGGAAAAGCAGGCAGCCGGAAGGGGTAATCCGTTCCGGCCCAAACACCTGCTTTTACCAATTCCACAGTTGGAAAAAGATCTGAATTATAACGTTGCAAATGATGTAAAAGATGACTGGAACTAGCAGTCATTGCACACGGCACGGCCACTACTTCCTCACAGGTAATACTTCTCTTGTATTCCGAAATGCGTAACAACCTGCCAAAACATGCCAGCGATCACAATAATTATCTCACATCATACCTGTTAAACAGCGCTACCGATATTCCCATTAAAACATTGGAATAAACAATCAACAGTAGCATTCCCGGGAAAGCCCCTTTCATGCGCCGGGGAATAGAAATGACCGTTTCGGAATACTGCGGTATCTCATCAAATTTCACCTTTATGCGGCTGGTTGAACAGTCTTCATAAGGATTGTACCAGTGAGGGCTGGCAGTATCTTTTGCATCAATTCCTTTAAACCATATCAGAAATTGGCTCTGGAAGCTATGCAAATCCTCCCAGTTCTTGCGGAAACGGATATATCCGCTACCGGTAATAGACTCACTCACCATACCAAATAAGGAAATGGGTGATAACCAGGTCATATAGGTTGCTTTTTGATACTGATTGAACTGATCATTAAACCAATTGTCACGAATCTTCTTTTCGGCATTCATCAGGTTGGTTTGGTTATTGGCCCGGAGTTCATGTTTCGGATAAAACTGATCACCTCCATTCATGGCCCAGCTGCCCTCAGGCGCTGCTTTATTAATGGCATCCTTTGCTGACTCAATCTCCTGCTGAATGGTTTCTGAATCTTTGATACTGAAAAGGTTTTCAGCAGAAAAAACAGCCAGGTTAGGCGAAAATATCAAAAACAGGGACCAAAGTGTAAGGCTTAGGAGCAAACTGATATTGGAAGAGCGTGTTACAGTCGAACAAAACAATCCCAGGGCGGCGATACAGGCAATAAAGAGTATTGAAGCAGTCATAAACATTACTGACTCAAATACAAATACACTACTAACACTAACTGTGCCGGAAATAATAAGTATTAGCAGACTGGCAATAAAGCCGGGTAATGTCATCAAAAATCCTGTGATAATGATGCTGATAAATTTCCCTGTGAGCAATAAGGAACGCGGAACACTGTTTGACAGAACCAGGGACAAGGTATGAAATTCCCGCTCACCCGATATAGAATCAAAGGAGAGCAAAATTATGGCAAAACTCAGGATGATTGTTACAATGAAACTCCAATTGAGTTCTTGCGATAAATACATATAGGGATTCCCTGAAATCCTGCTTACAGTATAATTAAAAACATTGTAAGCATTATAGGTGATGGTATTTGGAATGTACTTTGACCCTGCATCTTCGATAAAACTGTTCTGAACCGGCTGGAAAAGATAATTACGCATCTCCACAGCCACTGATGTAATGTTTCTATCTGATGGACCTGTAAGAAAATTCGTTGCCTGGCGGGTCTGATTGTTTTTGGTCTGGCGTAAGTATTGCTGGTATTCGTCAGCTGCAGTTTTATACTGAAATATATAGGCAACGCTGCCCATGATAAACACGACAAGCATAATTACAAATAATACCTGAAGCCGAAGACTCAACAGGTTTAGCCGGATATCGTTAAAAATGATGGTTTTTAGCAATGAATTCATCGGACATCATATTTGGTAAATGACAGGAAGGACAGGTAATATAAAACTATTGCAAGGGCAAGTAATATGCCGAAATAGGACAATGAATCACGAACATCATTCATTACACTTGCCGGTTTGTAGGTAAACGATGGTAATGCTGAGAGATCCATGGGCTGCCACTGCCATAAATTGCTGTTGGGAATCTCAACCGTAAGATACTTCCAATCGCCCTGGTACTTTGTTTCAAATTCATCAAGGCTTTTGCATAATCCATTTGTTTTGAACCGGATCATCTCATCAGCTGTCATATAACTGTCCGGATCCTGCCAGTTGAAGTACAAATAAGAGCTAAAGAGTTTGTTTTGCACATAATAATTAACAAGTGCTTCCCGGTACGCCCTTGTTTGTTCAAGGAATTCGTTATGACCCTCATAATTGGTAGCACACAGGCCTGCAACAGACTCTTTAAAAACCTCAGCGGGAGAAAGGAACGAACAGTATCTGGCGAATTTCTGTTGTTTTTTCAACTTATCAAGATATACTTTCCTGATTTGCCATTTTCTGTCAGCATACTGTATCCTCAGAGGTTCGCTATATTCTGTTTTCTTTTTCTCAATTTCCATAAAACTTTTTGTGGCTCCGCCGATTAACTTAAATCCATCCCTATCAGCCCAGTAAGTATTGATCATGCCCCAATCCGGTTTCTGCAATTTTTGCGCATAGCCTGACAGATTTTCTTCAAATTCATGCTCAATTGCCGCAATATCATAATTCAGGTTTTCAACAGAACCAACCTTAACGAAACTCCGGGCAGAATAATTGGCCAGACTTGGTACAATAAAAAGAAAAGTTACCCATATCAAAAGGCATATGACCATGCTGGTTCCGGAATGATGCAGGTGTGAGGATACAAAAAGGCCGATGATCATAAAAAGTATCAGGAAAACCATACTGAAAAGAAAAATCATTCCGATCCTGATCCATTCGGAAAGGGTAAAATCAATGGAGGGTGTTAGCAGGATCACCAGTAAGCATAATCCGAAACTGAATAACAGAATGGGTAATAGGGTAAAAAGGGTTCCAAGTAATTTACCCGTGAGAATAGTGGAACGACTGACCGCATTGGATAACATCATTTTCAGTGTTCCCGATTCTCTTTCACCGGTGCAGGTATCATAGGTGAACAAAAAGGCCATTAGTGAAATGATGATGATGAGCACGGAAACAAAATCGAAAGTGAAGAACCGGTTGAGAAACGGATTATCCCTGCTTTCGGCCTTACCCTCGGTCATCATGGGCTTATCACCGAACAGCACCTTGATGCGATTCCCAACACGATAACTTATTCCCCTGGCAAAAATGCTTAGAGGTGCGGGTTTTTTTACGATCACCGGCCGATACATGGAATAAACCTTTGCAAGGTTCTCTTCATCGGCTTTCTTTTTTTCAATTTCGTAAATGTTTATCTTGCTCTTATACTCATTAATGCTGATCACAATTGAAAAGGGGATCAGCAGCAAACACAATACAAATCCGGTTATAAACCGCGGAGTGGTGATGTTATGATATAGTTCTTTGAGCGCTATGCGGAGAATCATTTCTTATTTTTTTATTCATTATCTCATTCTCAAATTGTCAAATTTTCAAACCCACCTGCCGTCGGGCAGGTTATCTTACATCGTATCGGATAAATTTGATAAATGTGGCGACAAATACAAGAAAGGTATAGATTAATAATAGTCCGCTATAGACGGC
>JAFGVG010000280.1 GCA_016938095.1 Bacteroidales bacterium | reverse complement strand
GTTGGTTTAGAGCATTACCTTGACAGGGTAGGGGTCACTGGTTCGAATCCAGTAATGCCCACAAAGCAAATCCCTTCATTCATAGCTGGTTCAGAGCGTCCCGACAAGTATCGGGAAGGTCGCCAGTTCCCCGCCTGCCGGAGCGGCAGCGCGGGCAGGGATCCTGGCAGTAAGTTTATTCATAACGCAGGGATTCAGCCGGGCAACGGCTTGCAGTATACATGTAATTGGCTGTGGTAACAAAAGCGGCAAGTATCAAAACCAGCAGGCTGCAAATGGCAAAAATACCCCAGTGAAGCGGTATTTTCATGGCAAAATTTTGCATCCATTTGTCAGCCGTAAACCAGGCACCTGCCAATCCAAATAACACTGCCGGAATGGCAACAATAATCAAATCCAATATGAAGATCCTCAGTATATCAGCCAGGCTGGCGCCGTTGATGCGACGAATGGCCAGTTCTTTCCGCCGCCGTGCTGCTTCATTGGAAGTATACCCAAGCAAACCGATTATGGTAATCAATAGAATAACAGCATTTCCTGCCATCATTGCATTGCGGAATCCGAAAGCCGACCGGTAACAGGTTTGCTGTTCCGTTTCCAGGTTTTTTATCACGGCATCGCGATGCGGTAAAAACCGGTTGAAGATGTCGGTAAGCTTCTTCATCATTACGCTTTCGTCTGTTTCATTCGTCTTAACAAGAATATAAAACAGAAACGAAGAAGATGCAGCCCGCACCTGTTTAAATTTTTCTTCGGGATAAAAGTAAAATACCGACGGGCGAAAATCGGGACTGGTAATGTTGTTTACGATAAAATCGGGGAAAATCCCACGGATGGTTGATTTGCCGTGTTCACTGATGTCAACCTGCTGCCCGACAACCTGTTTCCACCCATTGAATATTTTAAGCTTCTCAGCGCCCTTTTTGCTGATCAGCAGATCATTTGCCACGCAATGTTCAGATGAAAAACTACTGCCTTCCACAACCGATATGCCCAGAATGGACAGGTAATGCTCATCAATGTAATAGAAATCAGCTATATTGAACAATTCCTGTTCCCTGTCCTCCGAAAAAATATTATTGCCTGGCGCACCCTCAAAGGGCATAATACATCCCAGGCCAACTTCTTCAATTCCTGGCAAAGCACGCAATTCATTCAGTAACGGTGAAATCCTGGAGGATTCCATTCCTGCGGTTTCGCCATAGTAAATACCCTTGGTTCGGTAGCCATGATCGGCGGTTATCAGCCTGCTGTACTGCATGCTTACCAGTACCAGCATGGTCAGAATAAAAGCTGCACCGGCAAACTGAAACGAAAGTAAAGCCAGCTTCCATTTGTTTTTCTTCTGCTGATAATTGCGAAAGGCCACTGCAGCCGGAATACGTGAGAAAAATCTTCCCGGTAGGTAACTGGTAATAACGACCAGTGCAAGGATCAGGGACAACACCGGCCACAGAACGCGAAAATTCACAAAGGCGCTGATTTTATGTCCCAATTGCATTTCAGCAACCGGCCTGAGTAACAGGATAAGTAAAATGGCACCTGCAAGTGAAATAAGGAACAACAACAGGGTTTCGGAAAACACCAGTTTTTGAAGGTTACCTGCTTTTGCTCCGCATGTTTTATGAATGGCCGAACTTTTTGCCCTTTGTATAAGCACGCTCAACGTTAGCAGGATATAATTCATAAACGATACAAACAATACGGCAAAAGCAATGGTGACAAGTATCAGTATCATATCTTTCACACCGCTGGAATATAGTTTTTTTATGGGTTCAAAAGAATATTGCAATACCATTCCCCCTCGCTGTTCTTCCATTTTCTCTATATCCTGGTACTTAACCTGCATTTTACGAACGGCAGCCTTTAGGTCAACCGGATTAACGCCGGGTGCAAGCTTTACTACGGCATAATACCTGTCGTTACCCATCCAGTTTTCAGAACCGTCCCACCTGAAAAACTGACCAGTGGAAATCATTGATATCAGGACATCGTATGCGTAATTGGTGTTTTCAGGCAGTGCTTCAAATACGCCGCTAATGGTAATTTTTCGGCCCGGATATTCCTTCAGTTCGATGGTTTTTCCAATTACATTGCCCCCAATGTCCTCGGCAATCTTACCGGAAACCATACAGGTCATAGGATTTTTGAGAATTTCTTCCGGATTTCCGCTTATCATAGGAACCGGAAGTACATCAAACAGGTGTTCGTCGGCCAGTGAAAAGCTGGCGTAATAGCTTTTTTTATCGTCGGTGTAGAAAACCGAGGAACCAATGCTGTTGAGCCGGGTAGCTGACTCAATACCCGGGACTTCGGCTTTCAGACCGGGAGCGATGGCTCCGCTCACCCTGGGATAGCTTTCCATTTTTTCCGACGACTTGTCCATCCTGAAGTTTTCGTGTACCACATAAAGCCTGTCAGCATCGCGATAAAAACTGTCGAAACTGTAGTAATAGAAAACTTCGGAAAGCAGCAGCATGCCAAATGCCATTCCGGCCGACAAGGATACAACGCGGGTAATGGAATGTTCTCCTTTACGGAATAATCTGCGGTAAGCTATTTTCAATGTGTTCATTTCAAAATCGAATTGGGACAACCGGTTTCTATATCAGTTATGATTTGGTTGAGTTTTATATAACCAATAATAATGCCTGTTTTGTTAAGTTTCAATAAGTGTGATCTTTAAAGGTAGTGATTAGGCTGTAAACTTGTCCATTTATTTGACATGAGGTGTCCATTTTTTATCATAGTGCGTTATGTTTATTATGCTGAGCCTGCCTTCATATCCATTCCGGCAGCCAGTTGAGCCGGAGCATCAGTGGCAGTGGGCGGGTGACAGGCGTAATGGAATAAAAGGCAGTATCCGTTTGGCATTGTCCGAAAAAGTTTTTACTTTTAAGAAGCCATGTTCATGCTCCGCTGCGCATGAAGCTTTTCTACTCTCAGGTAAATCTCACAACGCAGGGCTGACAAGTAAACACAGTTTTTGGGTGTTAATTTTTCCCGTAATACTTGCAGAAGCTTATTAAATACTTACTGTAGCCAGTCAGAAAACTATAAATCTATTCATATGAAAAGTGCTATTGTTATCTTTTCGGTGTTGCTGGCTGCCTGGATTGCGGGCAGTTCCTACTGGTATGTATGTAAAATCAGGCAAAACTGTAATGGTAAAGCTGTCATCAGTGAAACCGTTCAGGAAGCACCGGAAATCCCTGAAGTCCCGGTTGAAGCCGATACCATGCCAATGACTTCCGCAGCCGAGCCTGTGACCCAACTTCAGCCACCTGTTCCGTATACCCTGTTGTTTAACACCGGTATTGCCAATTGTGAGATTGCGCAAGCCGACAGAAATCACTTTGCCCTCATCAAAAAGTACCTGGATGAAAAAGCCGGAAGTCGCGTTTCGGTCATCGGTCATGCCGACAATACCGGTTCCGATGCATTGAACATGACACTCAGCAGGCAGCGTGCCGAGTTTATACGGCAGCAACTCATTTCAGGCGGGATTAGCGCCGAACATATCAGTGTTGCCCACCGGGGCGAATCCGAGCCTGTTGCCGGCAATGATACCGAAGAAGGCCGTGCACAAAACCGCCGTGTGGAAATTGTAACCAATTAAAATCAACATATCATGACAGAAAGATTTGCATCCGACCTGGTATTTATACTGGTTGTACTGATTATTGCAGCCCTCCTGGGTTTTATCATCGGCTGGTTTTGCCGCCGTATCCGAAAAGCACGTTTTGTGGCATTGGAAAACGAAAAGTTTGCGCTGGAGCAGGAAAATCAATCTATTAAGAAGGAGAACCTGCAACTGAAAAACGATATGGTTCAGTTGAAGGGTAAACTCGATGAATGTCTGCAGCAAAGCGAAAACAACAATGGCAAGAAAAGCCTGTTCAACGCTGCTGCAGCCCGCGAGGCATTCAATGTACGGGTAGTGGAAAACGACCTGAAAATTATCGAAGGCATTGGAGAGAAAATAGAAGGTTTGCTGAATAAACGGGGTATCAACACCTGGCAGCAATTATCACAAACATCGGCTGATACCATTAAGGATATTTTGCTCGAAGAAGGCGGTCCCAATTACCGCATCCACGAGCCCAAAACATGGCCCGAACAGGCCCGAATGGCTTACGAAGGCAAATGGGCAGAACTTAAGGTTTACCAGGACCAACTGACCGCCGGAAAGTAAATTTTAAATAACTTTGTTGGTATAGTCTGACCACCCACTTCCCAACGCATCACTTATTATTGAATTATTTTTATTGCACATTGTTAATTGCTAATTATTAATTGGTATTGGTATGCGCTGGAAAGGACGTGAACAAAGCAGCAATGTTGAAGACCGCAGAAGCAGCGGTACAACGAGGGCGGTAGCCGGAGGATCAATCGGCACACTGGTGATTGTATTAATCGTATGGTTACTGGGAGGCAATCCCTCACAGTTACTCAATAACATGCAATCGTCGGGTGGAGGTACAACGGCTGCTGATCCGGCCGTAATTGAGGCCGAGGCCGAAATGGCCGAGTTTGTTTCGGTAATTTTAAAGGATACCGAAGATGTGTGGACCGAGCTCTTTGCCCGGTCGGGTAATACCTATCGCATGCC
>JAFGVG010000279.1 GCA_016938095.1 Bacteroidales bacterium | reverse complement strand
TGAAGAATGCGGAGCATGAAGGGCCGCTTGGTTCAGTCGGGCGTAAGGGCTGTAGTTATTACAACGAAAAGGGATATATCCCCTATGATGTAGGCATTAACGAGAATGTTGCCCGCACGCTGGAATATGCTTATGCCGACTTTACCATTCACCGGCTGGCGAAGGCCTTGAATCGCACGGCCGCGGAGGTGGATTTGTTTGCCCGCCGTTGCCAGTACTACCGGAACGTATTTGACAAGGAGAGCAACCTTATGCGGGGCCGTAACCTCGACGGATCGTTCCAGGCACCTTTCAGTCCCTTTAAATGGGGTGACGCATTCACCGAGGGCAACAGCTGGCATTACACCTGGTCGGTTTTTCATGATATTCAGGGATTAATAGACCTGATGGGTGGCAAAAAGCAATTTACGACCATGCTCGATTCGGTTTTTGTAGTTCCGCCGGTGTTTGACGACAGTTATTATGGTTTTCCCATTCACGAGATCCGGGAAATGCAGATCATGAACATGGGCAATTATGCACATGGCAACCAGCCGATCCAGCATATGATCTATTTATACAATTACGCCGGTGAACCCTGGAAAACGCAGTACTGGTTGCGCGAGGTGATGAACCGCTTATACACGCCTAATCCCGACGGGTATTGCGGTGATGAGGATAACGGACAGACATCGGCGTGGTATGTTTTTACGGCCATGGGTTTTTACCCGGTATGTCCGGGCACTGATCAATATGTAATAGGGGCGCCACTGTTCAAAAAGGCCACCATTCATCTCGAAAACGGGAAAACCATAACCATTGAGGCACCTGCGAATTCGGAGAACAACCGTTACGTGAATGCGCTCTACCTCAATGACAGGCTTTATCCGAAGAACTGGCTAAGTTATTGGCAACTTCTGGAGGGTGCCAGGCTGAATTTTGAAATGGACGATGAGCCCAATACCCGGCGAGGTATTATGCAGGACGATTACCCGTACTCTTTTTCCCTAGATGAGTAACGATTTTGGTTTTGCAGATTGGTTTTTCATTGTCAATATTTTGTATGCTTTTCGTAACAGGGCGAATGTGAAAATTCACTAATTTAAACATGGAATTGTCATGTGATCATAACCCCAAATTTGCTCTTTATGAAAAGAATAATTGTTTTCGTGTTTTCAGCATGTCTTGTTTTGCTGGCAAAAGGACAGTTTACCCAGGTTCCGGTTGCGCTTCCCAATGTGTATATCGGAAGCGCGGATTGTGCCGACTTTAATCTCGATGGATACCTGGATCTGGCTATATCGGGTCTGGACAGTCTATCCAACAGGATATCGGCAGTTTATACGAACAATGGCAACAACACATTGTCACCATTGGCGCAATCGTTCCCCGGGCTGAGTTATGGAGATGTCACCTGGTGCGATTTTAACAATGACGGATTTGCTGATTTGATGATACTTGGGCAAAATGGCAGCGATGAGCCCTTTACGCAGTTGTATTCAAATAATGGAGATAACACCTTTTCGACCGTAAGTTATTCGTTCGAAGGTATACAAAAAGGCTGTGCTGCATGGGCCGATTATAACCGCGACGGATTTACCGATGTGGTGATTTCGGGCGAATCGGCCGAAGGGTTTGTTACCCTGCTCTATGAAAACAATGGTGACTCGACTTTCACAGCATGGCCGGATCTGCTGGTGGATATGGTACACAGTACGCTCGAATGGAACGATTTTAATCATGACGGATACCCCGACCTGTTGCAAAGCGGTTTTGTAACTTCCAGTGCAAATCCTTCAACATTTATATATTCCAACAACGGAGACGGCACTTTCAGCATCATTGATGCGGGTTTACAGGGCGTTGCCTATGGTACGGCAAACTGGGGTGATTTCAACAACGATGGCCTGGCCGATGTATTTGTGGCAGGCTCGTATTCGGGTCTTAAAGTTTATTTATACCGGAACAATGGTGATTCGACCTTTACTGCTTTACCCACTTCACCCATGGAGGGTCTTTTCCATTCCTCAGCACAGGTATTTGACTACAATAACGATGGATTGACAGATATTTTTATTTCGGGATACTATGGTCCCAAAGCGCTGTTGTACAAGAACACCGGTAATTTTACCTTTGTTTCCGAACCTGTTAACATAACTCCGGTAGGGTATCCTGCTATAGTTGTAGCCGATTTTCTCCCGGACGGGAAACCTGATTTACTTGTGGCAGGTGAAGTTTCGGACGGTGGATTACGGAAAACCCGGATTTATCAGAATCAATACATATTCAGTAACGAAATACCCACGGCTCCCCCCTCTGTATCATCAGACTTGTCTTGTGGAATGGCAAAAATGAAGTGGAACAGGGGGAGTGATACAGAGAGTCAATCATCAGCATTAACTTATTCGGTTTACATGGTTGATAGCACAGGGGCTTATGTGATCCATCCGGGTGCGGATTTGGCTGATGGCAGACGTTACTTTCAGAAGGCCGGCAATGCCGGAACAGATACATTTATGATTGTTCATCAGCTGAAGCCTGGCATGTACAAGTGGGGTGTGCAAACCATTGACCTCTTGAACGGGGCCAGTAGTTTCACCGTAGAGGACACCATTATAATACCTGATCTGCCGGTGGCCAATGCCGGACCTGATAAAGCAGTGTGTTACGGCTATCATGTTAAAATTGATGAGTCGGAGCTTTTGTATACACCAACCGGCAATTATCGCTGGACTTCATCGGGCACAGGAATTTTTGACAATCCTGCCAGTCTGGCACCTGTTTACATTCCTACATATACTGATTTGCAGGAAGGATCGGTAAAGTTCAGCTTCGAAGTTTTCAGTGACTATTTTTGCCTGGCTGAAACATTGGATGAGAAGCTAATAAGCTTTGCTCATTCCAGTATTGATATTCATGGTCATTCCGATGACTTTGTCTCCGTTTGCGAAGGAGTGGACACAGCATTATGGGTTTCAGCCAGCGGAACGAAGCTTTCTTACCAATGGTTGTTGCAGCAAACGGGTGGTACATGGCAACCGGTGGAGCATGCAACCGATTCAACACTCATTTTCAACGGGGTAGCGATGGCTGATGCCGGGTCGTATGCATTTGTGGTAACAGATACCTTTGGTTGTGCCGATACAAGTACGGTAGCGCTTCAGTTACTGGTACTTGAAAATCCCGACATTCCGGTTATTGTGGCTTCTGAGGAAGGTCTTGCACCTACGCAGGGTTTCTCCACCTATGAATGGCTTGACGGTATAGGGGCGTTGGTTGGCAGCGATAGTTTATTTATGCCTGCATTGGCAGGAGATTACAGTGTAAGGGTAACCAACAACAACATATGCTGGTCGGTTTCCGATGTGTATGCCTGGAATCCTGTCGGAATTTCCGGATCGCATTGGTTGGAATGCAATGTATACCCGGTTCCGGCAGTGGATCACATTACCCTGCAGATTTCAGGGGAATACTTGTTGAATGGCGGAAAGATCTCCTTATACACACTGGATGGCAGGAAAGCAGGGAGCTGGCAGCTGACAGATCATAATATGACAATTCCGCTGTCTGCTTTTACGCGTGGTCTGTATCTGCTGGAAATAGCGGATACCGCCGGGAATTATTATGTTAAAAAGATAAATATCCGGTAAAGCACACGAATACAGGGCATAATCAGGGTTTGTGGCCGGAGGGTTCTTTGGAACTAAACAGGGGGAGAACCTGGCTGATTATTAGGCCTGTAGCGCCGGCATGTTGCTGAACGTAAGCGACGGCTGTTTCCGAAGCTGTGTTTCGCAAGGCAAGGTCCTTTACAAGAAGCTCCATCGTATGAAGGAATGAAGGTTCATCATTGATTGCGAAGGCGGCTCCGGCTTTGATAAGGTCGAGGGCTTCACGGAATTTGCCGTGTTCAGGTCCGAATACCAGGGGCATACCGTATACCGCTGCTTCGAGTATGTTGTGTATGCCTTTACCGAATCCTCCGCCAATATAGGCTAACTGACCATAACGGTAAAGCGAGGAGAGCATGCCTATGTTGTCTATGATCAGCACTTTTGCCAGGGCAACATTTTCTGTATGAGCCATGCTATAGCGGATATGGGTAACATGCAAAGCCGATTCGATCCGGGAAATATGGTCTGCTTCAATTTCGTGCGGCGCTATAATAAACTTAACCGTTAGCGCCGATTGATGTATATAGCTTACAAGCAGTTCCTCGTCGCCGGGCCAGGTGCTGCCGGCAACAATACACAGTGATCCTTTGGCAAATGCCTCTGCTATGGGAATGTGCTTTGCCTTGCCGGCGGTGGTCAGCACCCTGTCGAACCGGGTATCCCCAGTCACCATAACATTACGGTCGGTAACCGTTTGTGCGAGTTTTGCCGACTGGTCATCCTGCACAAAAAGGGTATGGAAACGCGACAGGTTATTGGCAAACCAACGACCATACCATTTATAAAAAATCTGGCCGGGTCTGAAAATGCCGGAAACGAGAAAGGCAGGGATTTGGTTTTTCTGAAGTTCTTTCAGGAAGAAGTGCCAGAATTCATATTTAATGAAGAAAGCGGCAGTGGGGCGAATGGTTCGGATGAACCGGGCTGCATTGTAAGGGGTGTCCAGTGGCAGATAGCCGATGTAGTCGGCGTGAGGCGTATGCTTCCGTATTTCGTAACCCGAGGGGGAATAAAAGGTGAGGACGAGTTTGCAGTCCGGCAGGTTTTGCCTGAATGCTTCCATAAGGGGCAGGCCCTGTTCAAATTCTCCCAGCGAGGCTGCATGAAACCAAAGCACCGGACCGGCTGAACGATTCCATTGCCGTATTTTGTTGCGCCATCCAAAACGGCCGCTTATCCAACGACGCGTTTTGGTGCTGAACAGTGCTGCCGGGAGTGCCATGAGGTAGGCCAGGTGTACAAAAATGTTATAGATAAAGGCCATAAGGCAAAGATATCTTCATTTTTAGTCAACACAGTAAACATTATTGACTTCGAAATGTTATTTCTATGTAAGACATTTATTCAGACCAAATAAAAATAACATTATTCATTTAAATATAGCAATTATGGCATTTGAATTACCGAAATTGGGATATGATTATGCAGCGCTTGAGCCGCATATCGATGCACGTACCATGGAGATACATTATACCAAGCATCATCAGGCATATGTAAACAATCTTAACACGGCCATTGCCGGTACGGAGTGGGAACAGAAGAGTCTGGAAGATATTATGGCCAACGTATCGAAGTTGTCAGCAGCTGTCAGGAACAACGGTGGCGGCCATTACAACCATACGCTTTACTGGACGGTTATGGGGCCCAACAAGGGTGGTTCACCCAAGGGTGATTTACTGGAAGCCATTAACCAGACATTTGGATCGTTTGACAAGTTCAAGGAGCTGTTTACCCAGGCGGGTATGACACGTTTCGGTTCGGGTTGGGCGTGGCTGGTCAAGGTGGGAAATGAGCTTAAGATAACTTCCACTCCTAACCAGGACAATCCGATGATGGACATTGCCGAGGTGAAAGGATTGCCGCTGCTGGGGGCTGATGTATGGGAGCATGCGTATTATTTAAAGTATCAGAACAGGCGTAACGAGTACCTGGCTGCCTTCTGGAATGTGGTAAACTGGGACGAGGTAGAGCGCAGGTTCAAGCGGACCTAGAAAATAACAACTTAATATATAGCCAGCCTGTCTGATGGCCGGACAAGTTTAACAAACATGCCCGGTCTTGGACGGGCCTTTTATTATTATATACACCTGCAGTAGAGATGCCCGGTCACCCTGAGCGCGTCGAAGGGTGTGCTGCGTGTATCGAATGGTCACCCCAGTCGCAGACTTCGCTTAGCGGGTTCAAAAGGGCTAATTTTTGAAAAATGTGTAATATGTTGTAACTTGTGGGGATAATTAAAACCCCACAAGTTATGCCCTTTGAACTACCCAAATTGCCTTATGCGGCCGATGCGCTGCAACCGCACATTTCGAAGCAGACCATTGATTTTCATTATGGTAAGCATCACCAGGCCTATGTGAATAACCTGAACAACCTTATTCCGGGAACCAGGTTTGAAAATGCCACACTTGAGCAGATGATCCGGGAAGCCGATGGTGGCATTTTTAACAATGCCGCACAGGTATGGAACCACACCTTCTATTTCGAAAGCTTTTCGCCTGCAGGGCCACGTGAGCCCAATGACGCACTTGCCACGGCAATCAACGAAACATTCGGATCGTTTGCGGCATTCAAAGAGCAGTTTACCAAATCGGCACTGACACTTTTCGGTTCGGGCTGGGCCTGGCTTGTTAAGAACCGGGAAGGCAAACTCGAAATTGTTCAGGAATCAAATGCCGGGAATCCGCTGAAAAGCGGTCATACACCGCTTCTTACCTGCGATGTATGGGAGCATGCCTATTATCTCGACTACCAAAATAAACGCCCCGATTATTTACTTGCATACTGGAACGTCCTCGACTGGGATGTAATTGGAAAAAGGTTCTGATCAGAAGGTGTAGCCAAAGTTCACGTACCAGGTTGCGTTGGATTCTTTGTTGTTGCCGGCAACAAAAACGCTTACGGGGCCGAGCATGGTTTTATAGGTCAGTCCCATGCCATACCCTAAGTGGATTGACTCTTCCCTGAATTCAAGGATTGAATTCACAAGATCGTTGAAATTTTCACCTACACCCATGCCATTTACCAGGCTTTCGATCTGAAGGGCGCTGGAAATCCTGTAATTCAGGCCCAATTTTATTTCGAACAAATTGGTAGCTATTATCTCGCCGAGGTTGTAACCTACAAATGCCACATGGTTGCGCCGCAGGTTGTTTTTATAGCCGCCAACATAGAAATAGTCGGATGCGATAAAGGCATCGGTGCTTAAACCCAGTGTGAAACCGTTGTTGACAACAAGCCTCCGTCCCAGGGGGCTGAAACGATCCAGGCTAAAATAAAGTTTGGCAAATGATTCAAGCGTATTTTCGTTTTTGATGGTATCGGACAAATAACTGAGGTTAAGCCATGGCTTGTAGATGCCTTTCAGGTCAGCCTCAATACGTGTGCCTTCTGTGGGCACCATCAGGTCGTCGAGGGTGTTGCGCCGGTAAGCGGTGCCGGCACCAAACCCATAATAGCCGTATCTTTTATAGTTGAAAGTCTCAGGAAAAAGGCTTTGCATGGCCTTATTGGGGAATACCGATGAACTTTCGAAAAGCAGGCCTATGCCAAGCTGACTG
>JAFGVG010000278.1 GCA_016938095.1 Bacteroidales bacterium | reverse complement strand
GAATTTGCCGGTAAGCCCGGAACATTGCACAGCGATATTCCGGTGGGACGACTGATTCCCTTTACCGTTAATCCCCAGGCATCTTCATTTAATGATGGTTTCGTGGTAATTGAATCGGAACAGAACCGGTATTTTGTGTTAAAAGGCTGGGGAGAATTTCTTTTGCAGGAACAACACAATGGTAAAACACGGTTTTATTTACGTACCCATTGGAAGAAATTAACACAAGTCACTGACAGATTGTGGACCTGGGTTTTTGATGCCGGACATTATATTATGGAACGCAGGATGATGCTGGGCATTGGTCATTATGCCGAAACCGGACGACCCTATAACACTCCGGCAGCCGATATAATCTGGTTTTTCTGTGTAGTGGCTTCGGGACTGACAGGAATTGTTTTAACATTTATTTCCAGAGGCCTGAATAAACTTCTACTTCCCGGTGTTTTTCTTATCATCTGGCAGTTATTTGTGCTGGTGCTGAATCCAAAGCCGTTACCAGCTTTAGTTCTGCTGCTTTTGGCCCTGTATTTTTTGTACCTTTCCAGAAAAGAGCCAACCCTCCTTCGCTAAAAGCTACGGCGGGCAAAGGAACCAAGAACCAAGACAATGAAGGAATGAAGGAATGAAGAAATGAAAAAAATAGTTGGACATACTGACTGCATGACTGCAAGACTGCATGACTGCAAGACTGCATGACTGCAAGACCAGAAGACCAGCAGACTACAAGACAATCATTAGCGGCAGTGGCAGAAAACAGCAAGAGTTTGAGTATTGAGCAAGAGAAAAACCATAAACTAAGAAATCAAATCTTATCAAACCATTTCAAACCCTATCAAACATAAAGAAAAACGAACGCCGAACGCCGAATTAACCAGCATCCAACATTCAGCAAGTATTCTTTCATTTACCTTCTCTACATTTTTTTTACAATGCTTACAAATAAATTACAGGGAGGGGTAAATTTCCAGATTTTTCTTCTATTTTTGGTCATCCCGCTGCTGAAATAGCGAAATGGAATAGTTAAGAGAGGTTTTTTAAGAAGTATTATTTGTTGTTGGCAGGTTCAGCAGAGGGGAAAAAGGTTTTTATGATCTCTTTTATCAAAAAAATAGTGTTATTCCCTGTTTTATATGGTCTGGGGTGTTTTATAGCCTGCAGCAGCAACAAACATTATGATAATAACAAAATTGAACTTGAAATTTCGTATTCCAATAAAATTACCCAAATCAAACTTTCTGATCTGAATATATTCGACATAGAATATATCCCATTGGAAACCAATGAGAAAAGCATGTTTCCAGGCATAAGTATTGAAGACGATGTATTGGACGACAAAGTATTAGTAACGGATAATGCTATATATATTAATAGTCTTTTCGGTTCAAGTATACTGAAGTTCAACCTCGAAGGTAAATACCTGACCCAAATAGGTAAAAAAGGTCATGGTCCGGAAGAATACCTATTTCTAAACGACTTCTCCATTGATTTTAAACATAATAGAATAGCAATTTTGTCTTTGGTACAGGATAAAATATTCCTGTATACTACAGATGGCGAATTTTTAAAAACAATATCATGTCCTATAGATATCACCCATATTTTTTGTAACGAAGGTGCTGTTTTATGCTATAAAAGAAACACCGGAACAAATACTTATGCTTTTGATCTGTTAGATTATGATGGCAAAATAGTAAAAAGCTATTTAAATAAACATCAATATACTCCAGGAACAATGATCTTTGTACAGGAGGATGAGGAATGTCTGCATTATTATAAAAATGACACGCTTTATATAAAAGAAAGATATTGCGATACGATATTCAAATTTGCCGATTTACAATTTGAACCTTATATGGTTTTAAACAGGGGTGATAAACGCTACACAACTGAATTATTGGTATTTAGTTCAGACGATGAAATGCTGAAAGTGCGAAACCTCGCGGATAAAAACTATATTACTGAGTTAGAATTAATTGAGCTTGACAAATACATTTATACATACATTATTGAAGATGATAGTTTTAAAACATTTGTAGCTTCAAAAAATATTACAAATGGGGTTTCCTCTTCTTCATACGATTTACTTAAAAATGATATTGACGGAGGTCCAGATTTGTTCTTACTGACATCCAGAGATGCTAAAACATTGGTAAGTTTTATTAATCCGCACGAGTTAAAAGCATATATTCTTACTGAGCATTTTATAAACTCAAAACCTGTTTGTCCTGATAAAAAGGAACAACTTGTCCGGTTTGCCAATAGCGTTAATGAGGATGATAACCCTATTATTGTGCTGTTAAAAGTGAGATAATTTGAATTTTACTTGTTCCCAAGTTAATGATGTTCTGATGTGAAAATAAAGGCAAACACCATGAAATTCTTTACCCTATTTACCCTAATACTGGTACTTACAGCATGTATTAAGCATCGTGAAGCCAACATATTGGTCGTTGATACACAAGCTAAGGTAGTAAAGCCGGCAAACTTAAGTGACATATTTCAAAAAGGCAGCTTGGTTAAGCTGGATGCTGGCGATACCTGTTTGATATCAACTGTAGGACAAATTAACACAACAAAGGATTTCATATTTGTACGTGAAAATAAACGATTGCTGCAATTTGACAAATCGGGCAGGTTAATAAAACAGATTGGCAGCCATGGGAGAGGGCCAGGCCAATATAACATAATTAACCATATGGCTATAGACAGCCTAAGCGAAAGGATTTTCATATCATCTAGAAAGCTATTATGTTATGATTTTGATGGAATTTATAAACGCAGCCTGGATATAATTGAGGGCGAAGATAGGGCAACCGGTTATATAGGTTTTGCAGATGGATATTTATGGGCGCATAACCAGCGAATTGGTGTGCCAAACGCGAAAGATGGATTCACAAATGTAGACAGGTTTTACATCTTTAATCAACATTTACAGATTACCGACAGCATTTTAGTACGTGAAATTATGTTGGATAGAGAGGAAATTGCCGTTGGTGGTAGCGAATACTTTATCTCCGATTTAACCTCCGGAATATACCTGTATTGTCCGGTACTGGTTACTGAACCCATGTTGAGAGATACCTTATACAAGCTGAATGGATTAACTGCTCAGCCCATCATGAAACTGGATTTTTCAGACATCCTTTCTGTAGAAGAAGGGGTTAAGATTGATTTTTCTACCATGACATTTCAAGAACGTTATAACGCAGACATGAAAATCAGAAACATGACTATTTATAATATTTTCAGGACGGAACGGTATGTTTTCGCCGAGTACAACTACCTTGACAAGCCATACTTTTTTTGCTATGATCTTTTTGATCAGAAAGGTTATAACATGAAAGAGGGTTTTACGGACGATTTGTTCGGAACAGGTAAAACCGTAAATCTTATGCCCCTAAATTTGCGTAACGGTGAGTTTTGCTTCGTTAAAAACGGCTATGAACTCGAAGGCATTATTGAAGGCGTCAATGAAAACAGCAACCCAGTGATCTTTTTTGTCAAAACAAGGGAGAGGAATGGATTCAACTAAAAGGTGGGGAAAAGAAATTCTCATGCAAAATTAATATGGACGAGCGTATTTTGATAGGATACAGTTATGCAGATAGCGCATCAAAAGCTGCAGAATTGCTAAGGTGTCAACAACCATATGTAACAAATGTAACTTGTATATAGTTGAAACTGCTTAAACCTGTACGGTAAATGCTACCGGACAGTTAATTGTGTACTCATCTCTAACAAGAAAATCTAAATGAAAAGCACTACTTTATTTTTATCTCTTCTAACTATTGTATCCTCATGTAAAAGAGATATAACGAACACCAGTGTTGAGGCCTTTCCAATTATTGATATAGAGAAAAATTTCAATGCATTTAAATCTGTAAATCTATCAGAAATTGCAAATGATGTTAATTATATACCGTTAGAAACCAATAATGATTGTTTGATAACTTATGTTCACCAACTGCTTGAAACGGATGACCGTTTTATCTTTGGTGAAACTAAATCCTGCAAGGCATTCGATAAGAATGGAAAATATTTATGTAGTTATGGGAGCATAGGGAATGGCCCTGGACAGCACAATGCTATTACACAAGTTTCAATAAATTCGGGCAACAAGCATCTTTATTTATCAGGTTATAGATTTTTTATGGAGTATGATCCTAACGGTAATTTTGTCCGCAAAATATCAGTTCCTGAATTGATCGATAATGAAGATGTTTCGAAAGATTTTGTTTGTGTTAGTGACAGCCTTTATTGGTGCATTATGAAAACCTCAAATTTACCGGTTAAAATGTATTTGTTTAACGATAACGGCATTATTTTGAAGAGCTATCCTAACTATTACAATGATCCTCACTTAAAAGAAAACTTATTGGCGTACTATGATGCTAGCAGATCGATTTTTGAAATTGCTGATAAAATTATTTTTAAAGATGGATTATGCGATACAGTTTTTTATTTTAATGAGTACATGCAGCGTAAACCAGCCTATTGTTTTTATTTTGGAATATACAGTCAACTTCAAGAGTATCTCAAATCGCTTTCTGATTACAGAAATACCGAGGAATTGAAAGGTGCTTTTGATCATTTACAGATTTCAAAATTGATTGAAACTGATGATTTTCTTTTTTTCACGTGTCATTTTGGAAAACATTTGCCTAAAACTGAATTTCAACCAATTGATGAGCAGAAGTACACGGGTGGGGTATTTTCTTCAGAATTTTTGGGATATCTAAATCCGGTTAAAGGATTATTTAACAGGAGAACTTCAGAAGTAATATTTCTTAAAAAAATTTTCGAATACAAAAAGGAGCAGGGAGGGTTTTCAGGTTTTGCTAATGATATTGATGGAGGCGTTCCATTTTGGCCTATTCTTCAAACATCCGGTAAAAAGCTGGTAAGTATTGTGTATTCGTATGATCTTAAGGAATATGTTGCAAGTGAAAGGTTTATTAAATCAGATCCTATAAATCTTGAGAAAAAACTGGCATTAAAAAGACTCGCTGATTCTTTAAGATATAATGATAATCCTGTTCTAATGATAACAACCCCAAAATAAGGAAGATTATTCTTAGCCCCTGAACCCGAAAGAATTGGTGATTTGCCAATTTATTCATATAAAAAGTGAAAAAATGAAAACGCAACTATTGTTTATATCGGCATTACTATTGTTTTGTGGATGCCGTCGCGAGGAATCAGACAATATTCCTTACCTGGGATCAGTTGCACAATGAAGAAATGAAAAAATGAAAAAATAGTTGGACATACTGACTGCAAGACTGCAAGACTGCAAGACTAGAAGACCAGAAGACCAGCAACCGGCATCTGACACCAAAAGCTAATAGCTAACAGCCAATGGCCAAACGTTTTTTTTACTATCTTTCATCCAAAATAGGCTTATTCATCACTAAAACTTATGGATATGGGATTTTTTGGACCTGTCAGCCGTTTTAACGATTTCAAAGACGATTTTGTGAAAGATACCGGCAAGAATGCAGCAGACGATATGCAGTTGTATGCGCAATATGTGTCGGCTCGCTTTGCCGATTTGAATCACCGCATACTTAACAACCTGTCGACCGAAATTCAGGAACTCCAAAAAATACTGAAGAAAGTATAAATGAAAGATTCCTTCTGGAAATCAAGGCAATCACAAAAATCAGTCTAATCATAGTTTAGACATTTTTCCCGTTCTGAACATCTCAATCAATTCTCCGGCAATACTGATGCTGGCGGGTGGATGTGGAGGTAAGTTTTCGCGGGAAAACCAGGCGGCATGACTTATTTCCTTAGGGTCGATTGTAATGATTTGCTGATCATCGGCTTCGGCAATAAAGCCGATCATCAGTGAGCCGGATATGGGCCAGGGGGAGCTTTTGTAGTAGCGGATGTTTTTAACATCCAATCCCACTTCTTCCTTAACTTCCCTGATAACGGCTTCTTCAAGCGATTCACCAACATCAGCATATCCGGCAACCAGCGAATAAAAACCGCCGCGGAAGTTAATGCCTTTAGCCAGCAGTATGTTTTCGCCGCATGTTATGGCCACAATTATGGCTGGTGAGATTTTAGGGTAAACCGTGTTTTCGCAACTTATACAGGAAATGGCTCGTTCATCTTTCCGGGGAAGCATGGCAGCGCCACATTTTCCGCAAAAGCGGTTTGCCTGGTACCAATTCATCAACTGGTGAGCCACTATGGATACCCAGGCGATTTCCTGTTGCCGGAGACTGCGGAAAAGGCTTATTTCAGAATAGGTAAAGGCTGAATCGTCAGGTGCATTGCAATCATTCAGCAGGTAACAGTGTTTGCCATCCAGCGAAAACAAAAACAATCCTGCGTCGGCATGAACACCCAGTTCTTTTCTTAACGGAATTATTAATTGATCGCCCTCTTTACGCAACAGCAAAGCATCTTTTCTGAAATGAAAGACATAATCGTCTTCGCAAACAAGGGCTTCCTTATCAAATTGATTATTAAATAAATGAGGCAGAATATCCTGAATCACAAGCGGTAAAGTTTAAGCCTCCAAAGTTAGGTAAATTCGGTTTTGCTTCGGCCTGGCTTTCTTAAATAATCAACCTGCTCATGAGCCAGGTCAGCCAATACACCTTAGGAATCGGGTATGCGGGTTATTTAAAATTTATTATCTTCAATGCGGAATCTCATGCATAGATTAATAAGTAAAAAATGTTTATGGAAAATTCGGGTTAATGCACCTTATCAGAAACCTCTTATTATGAAAAAACCAGTATTTGCGCTCATGGCGATTATTGCCGGAATCCTATCCTGCTTTATGGCTGTTGCTCAGGACATCAAGTGGAATGATACACCTGAAAAAGGATTTGTTTATGAGATTTCCAATAAGGAAGCTCAACAGTTACTTACCGGTAAGGTTTCCGATGAAAAATTTATAAAATTACTGCATACACTGGTTGATACCTTTGATGTTAAAACCGGATGGAATAACCGACCATCAGCTGGACATTTTATTCTCACAACCATTGTTGGTACAAAGTTACATTGCAATTACACCTGTGTTTTCCCATACCAGGTTTTTTTGCTAAGGGAATACAATGCTTTATCGCTTCAGGTTGTTGATCATTCTGGCATTGTCAGGGATGATGCGAAGGTAAAGCTGGGTTTCAGACGTATTGGCATTGATAAGGAGAGTAAAAATTACCGGATAGAGGATGAAGGTTTTACGGGTAACAGGCGTTTTGTAACAGTGGAATGTGATGGTTTCCGTTCGGTGTTTGACATAGAAAGGCACGAAGTTCCCACCTGGTATAATCATGGCGACGAATATGAGGGTCCTGCATTTTATAGTTACCTGATAACCGATAAAAACAAGTACAAACCCGGCGAACGGGTGAGATTCAAATCCTATGCCTTGTCGCATGTGAAATACCCGCTCCGTAAAGAACTCGAAATCTGGCTTACAAGTTACCCGTTTAATAAAAAGATCGGTGTAATCAGTCCGCACAGGCCTGGCAGTTATGCCGGAGAATTCCAATTGCACGATTCGCTGAAATTAACCCTCGACAAAAACTTTATGATACAGTTGCGCGAGAAAAACGGACGCACGGTATCTTCCTGCTCCTTTAAATATGAGGATTACGAACTTTCAGGCAATAAACTGGATCTGCAACTTAAATTGCCCAGACACTTTTTCCCTGAAGATAACAGGTTGATCATTACAGCCACAGATGTTAACGGACTGCTTTTAAAAGATGCCCGGGCCGAAATACTGGTAACACCCGTTACAGTGCTGAAGACATTGCAGCCTTTATGCATATTGCCCGATACACTTTTTTATACTACACTAAACCTCGATCCTGGTGTTGCAACCATATTGGACATTCCTTGTGATCTTTTTCAGCAAACCAATTTAGCCTATGAGGTTCAGGTTACGGTCTTGAACAGTCAAAATCAACGTCTGGAGGGATCGAAGCCGGCATCATACTATTTCTCCAATTATGAGCTGTCTGCTGAATTTTCAAACGACAGCCTTTGTTTTTCCCTGTTGAAGAACAATGTTGCCATGCACAATGTGGCTGCTTTGCTGAAGACTGACAACGATACGAGTGCCCGTTCTGTAATACTTCCATACAAGGAAAAAATCAATCCTGCCATTTGTACCTATCAAATTAAAAATGACCGGATCAGCCAGGCGGTTCAACTAAGCGCTTTAAATCCTAAACTGGAACTGATTGGAGGAATCCAACGTGACAGTTTTAGGGTCTACCTGAATAACCCACAGAAGCTCGAGGTATCATGGTACATCTACCAGGGGAGCCATCTATTGTCAAAAGGTTTTGGGCATGAGATGGCGTTTGAGTCGCTTATCGATGACCGTACCCACACTTATTATGTTGAATTGCTTTATAGCTTTGGTGGACAGGAATATGCAAGGCGAAAACAATATGAGTTTAAGGAAGATTACCTCGATGTTATGCTGGATATACCTGACCGGGTATATCCCGGACAGCAGGTAAATGCCACCATTTCAGTCTCTGATCAATCGGGCAATCCGCTGAAGAACGTTGACCTTACAGCCATGGCGGTTACCGGTAAACTCGACTACTTTATTCCCGATCTGCCCTATTATGGTTCATCATCGGTGCCCCGGCCCAAGAGTGCAACATACAGCAAAAAGGACCTGGAAAACCATACCCGTATATTGGAACTTGATTATACTGACTGGGAAGGACGATCGCGTTTGGATACCATGCTGTATTTCCGGTTTCGATACCCTAAACCCGAAGGATTTGTATATGTCCTTCCCATATCGGACAGCACGCAATTTGCGCCATTTGTCATGGAGAAAGGCAAATCGAAACTTATTCATGTAATTGAGGTCGACAGGCGCCCTGTGTACTATTCATGGACCACTCAGCCCAAGGGCTATTCTTTTTATATAGTGCCCGGCCGTAAACACGAAATCACCCTCAGGCTTTCCGACCGGGTACTTGTGCTCGATTCCATGTCGTTTGAAAAAAGTACTAAAACCATTATCAGCGTGGACTTCGATCATTTACCGGCCAATACAAAGACTGTTAAAATGGAGAATAAGTTCACGCCAACTGAAATAAGCAGGCATACTTCTTATACAGCACAGTTTAAAGTTGTTCCCAATAATTTTGCTTATTTGCAGTCAGTGCATGAATTCTACCCGCTTTTCAACAAATACAACCTGTTAAAAAAATCACCCAATGTTGGAAGTGTCATTGCCGGTCCCATATTGCCCGGCAGAACAACCTATTCCGAAAGCGATCAGTTGAAAACCACTTATAAGCATTCAGGGGGTTTTTCCTATGCTTTTGAAGACAACATCGTTTACAAACTGACTCCGAAGTGGTTACTTCCTAAAATCCTGTATGATGGTTATATCGATCCTATGGAAACTATAAGCGATAGGGCATATAGCAAGGAATACTTTTTGAAAATGCAGAAAATTCAAGCTGGCAATTCTCCAACGTGGAAAGCTTCAACACTCGATATTTCTGATAACCATACACGTTTACGGGTATTTCTACCCGATACACTGCCAACGGATGGAATTGCAGCCCTGCTTTTCCAGGACTGCAAAAGCCGGAAGATTGTTCCCCCCACCTTCAACAGTTTCTATCATAATGCTTCCGGCACCTATAGTCTTCCTGTCGGGTATCATGCAGTGATTGTTCTTCTCGAAAACGGCTCTTACCTGAAAATGGACAGTGTAATGTTCAGAAAACATGCTAGCATTGCGGTGGCTTTATCGGAAAGCAACTTGGCCCCCGCTGATGATGAATCTCTTTCGTGGCTAATTACCTACATGTGGATGCATATTGATTACGGCAGGTCGATGACCAGTTATCCGTCGCGGCGAACGAGCACTTTTCACAGAAATTATTCTCCCGGTAATGTAACAGGGACCATTTATGACGAAAACAATGAGCCATTGCCTGGTGCAGTGGTATTGGTCAAAGGAACCGATTATGGCACTGTTACTGATATAGATGGATGTTTTTCGCTGCAGATCGATGATTACCAGGCCACTATTACCATCGGTTTTATTGGTTTTGTCAGCAAAGAAATGAACGTAACCAGGGGATCTGTTGTAGTGGTTCAACTTGAACCTGATGTAACGGCATTGGAGGAGGTAGTGGTGGTCGGCTATGGCACTGTAAGTAAGCAATCAGTAACAGGTTCGGTGGTTACGCTGCAGGGTCGTGCCGCAGGTTTAGCCAGTGTGCCGGACGAACTGGAAGAATCAGTTGTTGATGATGTATTGGAGGATTCGGTTATATACCAGGCCGGTGAGAGGCTTTATCAGGAATTGCTTTCGCTGAAAACCATTCGCAAGAACTTTTCTGATGTGGGTTTCTGGGAGCCGTTTTTATTTACCGATAAAAACGGTAAAGCAAACTTTGATATCACTTTTCCCGAGGATATTACCCGCTGGGATGCCGTTGTATATGCCATGAACAAGTATGCGCAAACAGGAACTGCGCGCAGGGCAATCCGTTCTTATAAGCCCATAATGGCTGAACTTAGTGTTCCGCTTTTTCTTACCCGCGGCGATACATCGTTGCTGTTGGGAAAAGTGTCGAATTTCTCCTCCGACAGTACCATAAAGGGCACAGTGGAGTGGGGAGGGTCTTTGTCTGAAGGAACAAAGCCTGTGTCATTTTCACATTTTCACGCCGATTTAATACCCTTGTATGTTACCGGTAAAGACACCATAACAGCCAGGTATTCTTTTTCACGCAATGACGGTTATTACGATGGCGAGGAAAGAACAATTCCTGTGGTAGAACAGGGTATTGAACGTGCCGAAGGATCACTTTCCATTATGGACAATGGTTCATCTGTTGAAGTGGGTTCCAAGGGCGACAAGGAGGTTACGGTTACTTTACTCAGTAATCAATTGGATTTGTATGCCGGTGAAATAAATGCACTAATGTATTACCGTTACGACTGCAATGAGCAGTTGGCCTCAAAACTAATTGGGCTGCTAAGTTATAAATTACTGATGGAGTCTGAAGGCAAAGCTTTTCATTACAATGGGTTGGTGAAGAACATGATTCGCAGGCTTTTGCGGAATCAGAACCGAACATTTCTCTGGTCGTGGTGGGATGTGTCTGAAAACACATCGTACTGGATGTCTGCCCATATTCTGAAAGCGCTGAAATTTGCCAGGGAAGCAGGTTTTGATGTCGATCTGAACGTTGAAAATATTGCCAGAAAGGCAGATTACAAGTTTACCATACTAAATAATTACACGCTATCCGACATTGAACTGTTGAATGCTTTGGCCTGCTGGAATGTTGAGCTGGATTACTCGCGACATATTGAGGTGCTTGATTCTATTATAATTTCCACCGAAGAGAGAGAAATGAAAAATGTAGCAGGTTTTGGATACCCTTCTTCATTTTCTTACCTGAAAGAGAAACTGCTTCTGATGGAGATCAGGCAGATGAAAGGTATTCCATACCAACGTGAATTTCTACTGGAATATAAGAAAGAAGGGGTGTTGGGAGATGTATTTTTTACCGATGATAAGCCGGTTCGCTATTGGTACGCCGACAATTTGTCTGCCAATATAATTGCCTACAGGATTGTGCGGAATGATTCATTGCTGAACAACTTATTACTGCCTATGCAAATGCACTTTGTCACCACCAGGGAGCATGGTGAGTGGAACACCTATCAGTCATCCGGTATCATTATGAATGTGCTGCCCGATCTGCTGAAAGCGGGGTACACAAAGGAACAACCTGCAAGTGTTCAGGTAAAGGGTAAAGAAAATAAAACCATTACCAATTTCCCCTATTCTGTTACATTGCACGATGGGGAATACCTGCATATTCTTAAAGAATCAGGATTGCCTTTGTTTCTTATGCAGTACACCAAGGAGGTGGTTACCAAAGCTCATACTGGGGTGGAAGGCTTCAGGATTAACACTTTCTTTGGAAATAACAGTCACAATCTTATTGCCGGAAAACCGGTTGATCTCATTGTAAATGTAACAGTGGAAAAGGACTCTCCGGTGGAACATGTACTCATTGAAGTTCCCATTCCCGGTGGATGCAGTTATGTCAACAAACATCAACATTATCAGGGTGTTGAAACTTACCGTGAATACTTCAAGGAACGGACCATTGTCTGCTGCGAAAAACTTGATCCGGGCAGGTATAGCTTTGTTATTCAGCTGTTGCCGCGCTTTACCGGTAAATATTATCTGAATCCTGCGCAGGTGTCACTGATGTATTTCCCGGTGGTGAATGCCAACACCGATATGGAGCGGGTTTGTGTTGAATAATGGAAAGAGATTGCAAACGTCCCTTAAAAATGCTATGTGACGGATTATTTTGCGCTAACTTTAAACAACAAAACAACCTGCTGTACGTTGATTATATATGCGTTACCTGAATGTTTTCCTGCCGGCCCTGTTGTTTGTGGTTATGCTTTGTCCTTTGTCGGGTACCCCACCCGGTAAGGCCAACAGTATGGCTTTTGGCAGTGGTGGTGGTGATCTTACTTTCAGGGTGGGCATTAAGGGAGGTATAAATTTCACCGTTGCCATTCCGCTGGAGCGCTTTTCGGTACTCCAGCCCATTCAGGGCGCTGATGCCGGCAGCGGCGAAAAAGATTATGCGCTGCTATTCCGTAACTTGGGTCATCAGTATGGCTTTATCGGGATGCTGAGTATTACCCCGGCACTGAGTGTTTCAATGGAACCCACCTTCAGCAACTATACTCTTAAATACGACGCTGAATCGGAATGGACAGATGCGTCAAGTCCGGCCGACCGCATAGCCATTTCTACCCAGTACACCGACAAGCTCAGGTACTTCGAAATACCTGTTGTACTGAGGTATGTAATGGGTACAGGACAGATAAAGCCCTACCTGGCAGCAGGCTTTTTTTACGGTATGCTTACCGGAGCATCGGGTCAGGTGGAATCGTCGACGGTACAGTACATAAGCGATGTTGAAATTCCGCTTGAGAACAGCACTTATGAAGGCGATATTTCAAACAATTTTATAAAAACCCGGCTGGCTGCTTTCCCCGGAGCCGGTTTGATGGTTGACCTCAGCTTTGCCACCATTTTTGCTGAGGCTGATTACTATTTTACCCTGCACAATGTAGTGGACGAATCGGATCGCTATGCGAACCAGCAATCCACAGGAGGTTTTTACAACGTTCCTGATAACCTGCGGCTTGATAACCTGGTGATTAACCTGGGAATTCTTTTCAATGTTAATCGTATTACCGGTCAAGGCAGGCAGGGCAGGGGAAGAGGCTCGGCAGTGGAATGCCCTCCTATTAATAAAAAGCGATAGTGCTATGCGTTACCCTGTGTTACTTCCGACTCTCAAAAAACTACTGCTTGCAGGCTGTATGTTGCCTGCCCTGCT